>CAZZJP010000078.1:0-8222 GCA_964654555.1 uncultured Desulfobulbia bacterium | reverse complement strand
TTGACAGTTTTTTAAAGGATGCCATTGAGATTGATGTTGATGCCATAAGTGACGGAACGACCACCATTATTGGCGCCATTATGGAGCATATTGAGGAGGCTGGTATTCATTCCGGTGATTCCGCCTGTGTCCTGCCGGCCCATACCATTTCATCAGCGATGAAGAAGGCCATAACCAGGGCCACCAAGGCCATGGCCCTGGAGCTGAAGGTTATCGGCCTGATGAATATTCAGTATGCCGTCAAGGACGAAGAGCTTTATATTATTGAGGTAAATCCCAGGGCCTCGCGCACCATTCCCTTTGTCAGCAAAGCCACCGGAATTCCTCTGGCAAAACTGGCCACGAAGGTTATGATGGGTAAAACACTTGTGGATCTGGGCCTTGAACAGGAGGTTGAGATAAATCATTACGCCGTTAAGGAGGCGGTATTCCCCTTTGACCGCTTCGCCAATGTCGACACCCTGCTGGGCCCGGAGATGAAATCAACCGGCGAGGTAATGGGCCTTGACAAGAACCTCGGTATGGCCTTTGCCAAGGCCCAGTTTGCCGCCGGCCAGCCCATACCAAAATCAGGTAACGTCTTGATCAGCCTCCGCGATAACGACAAGAAACACATCATTCCCACCGCCAAAAAGCTGATAGATATGGGATTTGCGATCATAGCCACCCTGAATACAGCCAATTTTTTAAATGACCACGGAGTCCACTGCCAGCAGATAAACAAAATTTCCGAGGGCCGGCCCCATATACTCGACAAGATTCAAGACCATAAAATTCAGTGGATAATCAACACCTCCATGGGCAACAGAACCACGGAAGACTCATACACTATCAGGCGCAGCGCCTTAGATTATCATATTCCCTATACCACCACTACCTCTGGGGCCAAAGCAATGACCATGGCCATTGCTACCTTGCAGGAAAAGGAAATGCAGGTAGAGGCCATACAAAATTATTTTTGATTTTTTACTTTTTTGATTTTTAACACCTTAATATTGCTAACTAAAATAAGATTATAAATAACCGGAGACCATAATTTGAATCTTTTCTATAAAAATATATCAATGTGGTTAATGATCGGCCTGACCATGATTCTGCTCTTTAATCTCTTTAACAAACCGCAGACCAAGGTCAATGAGATGAGTTACAGCGATTTTATCGCCAGTGTTGACTCCGGCATGATCAATAAAATAGTCGTCCAGAATCATATTATTACCGGCACCGTCCAGGGCGGTACCAGCTTTCGGGTTGTTGTGCCCAATGATCCAGGCCTGATGCCCCTGCTCCGTAAATCCGGGGTCAATATCCGCGCTAAACAGGCCGAGGCCACTCCCTGGTACATAACCATTCTGGTTTCCTGGTTCCCTATGTTGCTGCTCATCGGGGTCTGGATATTTTTTATGCGACAGATGCAGGGCGGCGGCGGTAAAGCCATGAGCTTCGGCAAAAGCCGGGTCAAAACCATGGATAAGGAAAAAGCCCTTGTCACCTTTAAGGATGTAGCCGGCATTGAGGAGGCGAAGGAAGAACTCTCCGAAATTATTGATTTTCTGCGCGAACCCAAAAAATTCACCGATCTCGGGGCCAGAATACCTACTGGTGTCCTGCTGGCCGGCCCTCCAGGTACCGGTAAGACTCTGCTGGCCAAGGCCATTGCCGGAGAAGCTGATGTACCTTTTTTCTCCATTTCCGGTTCCGATTTTGTAGAGATGTTTGTCGGCGTCGGGGCCTCCAGGGTTCGTGATCTCTTTAATCAGGGAAAAAAGAATGCCCCCTGTATCATCTTTATTGATGAGATTGATGCCGTGGGCCGCCATCGGGGCGCGGGCTTAGGCGGCGGCCACGACGAGCGGGAGCAGACCCTTAACCAGCTCCTCGTAGAGATGGATGGCTTCGAGGCCAACGACGGGGTAATTATTGTCGCGGCCACCAATCGTCCTGATGTCTTGGATCCGGCTCTGTTGCGGCCAGGTCGTTTTGACCGCCAGGTAATGGTACCGCCTCCCGATGTTCGGGGCCGGGAACTGATACTAAAAGTTCACGCCAAAAAGATTCCTCTCGCTGACGACACCGATTTCAAGGTAATCGCCCGCGGTACTCCAGGATTCACCGGGGCTGATTTAGAAAATATGGTTAATGAAGCGGCACTGCTGGCAGCCAGAAAAGGCAAGAAGCAGGTAACCATGGCCTTTCTTGATGAGGCCAAGGATAAGGTAATGATGGGGGCCGAAAGACGAAGCATGATTATCACCGAAAAAGAAAAAGAAATAACCGCCTATCACGAGGCCGGGCATGCCCTGGTGGCCCTCCTCCTGCCCGATACTGATCCGGTACATAAAATCACCATTATTCCCAGAGGCCAGTCCCTGGGCCTGACCCAGCAGCTCCCCACCAGCGATAAATACACCCATGCCCGCTCCTATCTTTTAAACAATCTCCGCATTTTCCTGGGCGGCCGGGTGGCCGAGGAAATCATCTTTCATGAGATAACCACCGGGGCCGGCAATGATATAGAACGGGCCTCGGAACTGGCCCGCAAGATGGTCTGCGAATGGGGGATGAGTGATAAACTGGGGCCGCTGACCTTTGGCAAAAAGGAGGAGCAGATATTCCTGGGCCGAGAGATTTCCCAACACCGTGATTATAGCGAAGATACCGCCATCAAGATAGACAATGAAGTCATGAGTATGATGCAGTCCGCTCATAAGGATGTTATCGCCCTCCTCACAGAGAATCGTCCAACTCTGGAAATATTGGCCAAGGAGCTCCTTGACCGTGAGACTCTGGGAGAAGAGGATATCACCAAAATCATGGCCGCAAAAAACAGCGAGGCAAGTGAAGAGGCGGATAATCAGGCTAATACAGAGAATGCAGAGAATACAAAAAGTAAGGAAAATACGGAAAACGCCACCTCGTGAAGCTCTCCATTCGCGGCCATAATCTGGATCTATCTCCGGGTGCCGGCCGGATTATGGGGATTATTAACGTCACCCCGGATTCTTTCTCCGATGGCGGAGAATTTACCACCACTGACGCCGTAGCCTCACAGGGGCGGCAGATGCTTGATACCGGAGTGGACATTATTGATATTGGTGGCGAGTCATCCAGACCATTTGCCGAGCCGGTTGATCTTCACGAAGAACTAACCAGAGTAATCCCGGCGATAAGGGTTCTCCGCGCCCAATCCGCCATTCCCATCTCCATTGACACCACGAAGGCCGAGGTGGCGCGCCAGGCAATCGAGGCCGGGGCCGACATCATTAACGATATCAGCGCCCTGCGTTTCGATGCCAATATGCTCGAAGTGGCCCGATCTCAAGCCGCTCCAATAATCATTATGCATATGCAGGGCAGGCCTGAGGATATGCAGGTAAACCCGGTTTATAACGATATTATAAAAGACACCTTATGCTTTTTCCGTGAGCGTCTTAAATGGCTGACGGAAAACGGTATAGCCCTTGAAAAAATCATCATTGATCCCGGCATTGGGTTCGGTAAATCCCTGGCGCATAATCTCACCATTCTCCACCGGCTTCAAGATTATCAAGAGCTTGGTTGTCCTGTTCTTATAGGCCATTCCCGCAAATCATTTATGACCAGATTGTTAGGCGAGAATATTGATCGTGACTGCGCCACCGCCGCTGTTGCCACACTCTGCGTCAAGCGCGGCGCGGCGATTATCAGGGTTCATAATGTCAAAAAAAGCAAAGAGGCTGTGCGGCTTACCCAGGCCATTCAAAACATTTAAGTAACTTTTATACATCACGCTAAATAGTTACATCTCTAATTGCATGACATTTAAAGACCGCATAAATCGTTATCTGGCCTATAATCAAGCCAGAAAACTTAAAGCGATTAAATTCAATGAGAACACCGCCCTATTCTTTTTCAAGGTTATTCCCTATCTTCTCCACCTCAACTCCCCTGATTTACCAGGCTATATAAGGGCCGGTAAAGATGAGTGCCCATGTGGTATCCATCTGTTTAATCCCCAAAAAACAATTAACCGGGATATAATACGGCGTTATTTCCCCAACTCCAGACCTCAGAGCGATACTAAAGACACAGTTGCCATTGCCAGGCCGTTTATTCATTCATTAAGTACAATCGGCAGCATTGGCAGTATAGCCCAAAGCGCCAAATCCGATTGTGATTATTGGCTTTTGGTTAATTTCAATGAGACAGGCTCCACTGGTCTTGACCTGTTGAGGCAAAAATGTCAGGTAATTGAGAACTGGGCCGAGGGCTATGGCGTTGAAGTACACCTCTTTCTCATGGATATTACCCAAACGAGAGAAAACAGCTTTGCCTCCAGGGCCGAAGAGGAATCTGCCGGTTCAGCCATGAAGCTCTTATTAAAGGAGGAATTTTTCCGTACCCATATTCTGGTGGCTGGTAAATTACCCCTCTGGTGGTTCATACCACCGGGATTAAGTGCTGCTGAATATCAAAATTATGTTAACGAATTACCGGTCAGGGAGAGGGTAAACATCAGCAATTTTGTTGACCTGGGCTATATCGCCGAAATTCCAAAGGCTGAGACCTTCGGGGCCTGCCTGTGGCAGATGAATAAGGCCCTGGACAGTCCTTTTAAATCTGTAATAAAATTTGCCTATCTCGAATTAATCCTGGGCAGTAAAGATCAAAGTCCTTTAGTTTCAGATCATTTGAAGCGCCTGGTATGTTTCCCTGAGATGCTGGCCCTGGCCGACAAACCTCTGGAGTTAGATGATATTGATCCCTATCTCCTCCTGGCCCGGGCCATCGTCAATTTTTATCAGTCAGAGACGACCAACCAGCGCCGCGATCACCTTATCAGGGCCAGTCTTTTTCTAAAAACTATAGAGGGCATGGAGTCAGAACGCCGAAGTCCCAAATATGCCGACCATCTCAAGACCACCATGCGTTTAATGGCGGACTGGGGGTTGTTCCCAGAGCCTATTCGTCACTACCAGAACTTCCGCTATTGGCGTTACCATGATTTAATCAAAGAGGGGCGGCAGATTCATAATTACCTCATTGCCACTTATAAGAGACTGCGCTGGTACATGCGGGCCTTCGCGCGAGAGGGGATCGGGCTGACCATTACCGATGAGGACATTGCCGTTCTCGGCCGCAAACTCTTTACCTTCCATCAAAAAAAACCCAATAAAATTGAGTATATCCAAAGTCTTTCCAGAGAGATGATTGAGCAGCAGGATATCACCCTGCATATTGTCCGGGTTAAAGGCCGGGATATATTCGCCGCCTTTCAAGGACGCCTTGACAACCAGTCAGTAATTAACAATCAAGGGGCCTTGATAAAACGAGACACCCACCTCATCGCCCTCTTGACCCAGATGATTATAAATGGCATCCTGACCAGCGGCACCCATCTCTATCTCACCAAAAATTACCTGCCCATTGACTTAAGCGATATCCAGGCCCTGACCACCAGTATAATAGAGACCTTCCCGCCTTTTAATCTTTCTCACCTGTCTGGCCGGCAATTGTTAGAGAGAGAAAAGCTTATCAAGGCCATGGCCATTATTAATTTTGCTAAGCAGGACGTCCGCAGTGGTAAAAATATACGATCCACCATTATCACCCTAAACAGTTACGGCGAGTATTTTATCCACGACTATGAGACCCTGACGCAATATAAACAGACCCTGCTTGTCCTGCTTACTCAGCATGAGATAAGCAGGTGGAACAAAAATCTGGTGGTTTATTTTTCCCCCCAGAAAGATTTACACGCTCTTAAAGCCATGTTAGAGGGATAATTAATCCACAAAATCTATAATGCTTTTCTAAAATTAGTGGATATTATCTCCAACATGGTTTAGTTTATAAAATTTATTTTTATAGTTAAAAAAAATCGCAAGTCTTTTTTAAATAATTTTTTAAGGAGGAAAACATGTCTCGGAAAATGGTTACCATCGATGGGAATCAGGCCTGTACCCATGTGGCTTACGCCACCAGTGAGGTCATCACCATCTACCCAATCACCCCTTCATCACCCATGGCAGCGGAAGCCGATGCCAAGAAAACCGCCCATCAGGAAAATATCTGGGGAACTGTACCTGCTGTTACTCAAATGCAGTCTGAAGGCGGTGTAGCCGGGGCTCTGCATGGCGCCCTCACCACCGGCGCCATGTGTACCACCTTTACCTGTTCCCAGGGACTTCTGCTGATGATTCCCAATATGTACAAGATTGCCGGTGAGTTGACTCCCACCGTTTTCCATATTACGGCTCGTTCCCTAGCTGGCCAGGGTCTCTCTATCTTTGGCGACCATGGTGATGTAATGGCCTGCCGTCAGACCGGCTGGGCCATGCTCTGTTCTCAAAGTGTCCAGGAATGTCAGGATATGGCCCTGATCTCCACCCAGGCCACCCTGAAAAGCCGCATCCCCTTCATGCACTTTTTTGACGGCTTTCGCACCTCACACGAGATTCAGAAGATGGAGCAGCTTTCCACTGACGATATGGCAAGCATGATTGATGAAGATCTGCTTATGGCCCACCATGACCGGGCCTTGACCCCTGACCGCCCCATGATGCGCGGTACAGCCCAAAATCCGGATGTCTACTTCACCGGCCGGGAGACAGTCAACAAGTATTACGACGCCTGTCCTGGTATCGTCCAGGAGACCATGGATAAATTCGCTGCCCTCACCGGCCGTCAATATCACCTCTTCGATTATCAAGGCTCTCCGGATGCCGAGGAAATTGTGGTAATGATGGGTTCCGGAGCCGAGACCGTGGCCGCCACCGCCGATCACCTCATTGCCGCCGGCAAAAAGATTGGTCTGCTTATTGTCCGCCTCTTCCGGCCCTTTGACTGCAAGGCCATGGTTAACGCCATTCCCGCCACCGTCAAAAAAATCACCGTTCTTGACCGCACCAAAGAACCGGGCTGCGCCGGTGAGCCCCTTTATCTCGATATCCGGGCCGCCGTTGGCGAGGCCGTTGAGTCCTCCAAAATCAACTGCCAGCCGGTAATTTTAAGCGGTCGTTACGGCCTGGGTTCCGCCGAATTTACTCCGGCCATGGTTAAGGCTGTATTTGACAATATGGCCTCCTGGGCGCCAAAAAATCATTTCTGTGTCGGCCCCCATGATGATGTGACCTTCAGCAGCTTAGATTATGACAAATCATTCAGTATTGAGGGTAAAGATGTCTTCCGGGCCATGTTCTTCGGCCTGGGTTCCGACGGCACCGTTGGCGCCAATAAGAATACCATCAAGATCATCGGCACTGAGACCGACAACTCGGCTCAGGGCTATTTTGTCTATGACTCGAAGAAATCAGGTTCCATCACCACCAGTCACCTACGTTTTGGTAAGAACCAGGTTGTGGCACCATATCTCATTGATAAGGCCAATTTCATTGCCTGCCATAATTTCACCTTTCTTGATAAATATGACATGCTGGCCAGGTTGGAGGAGAGTGGAACCTTCCTGTTGACCACTACCTACTCCAAGGCCCAGGTCTGGAAGCATCTGCCGGCCAAGGTTCAGAAACAGCTTATTGATAAAAAGGCCAAATTCTTTATTATCGACGCCATCGGCTTAGGGCAGGCCCTGGGCCTCGGGGCCAGAATTAACATGATTATGCAGACCGCTTTCTTCATGATTTCCGGCATCCTCACCGAGCAACAGGCCATTAAGGCCATTAAGGACGCTATTAAAAAGACCTATGGCAAGAAGGGCGACAAGGTCGTCAACATGAACTACTCCGCCGTTGATGGAGCCATCAAGAAGATTGTCGAGGTCAAGGTTCCCAAGGCCATTAACGGCCACGAAATACCCGCCACCGTCCCCGAAGAAGCCCCGGACTTCGTCAAGGAGGTTACCGCCACCATGATCGAAGGTAATGGTGATGAGCTGAAGGTCTCTCAAATTCCCGATGATGGCACCTGGCCCACCGCTACAACCCAGTATGAAAAACGGAATATCGCTGTCGAGGTGCCGGAGTGGATTTCAGAGAATTGTATCCAGTGTGGACGCTGTTCCATAGTCTGTCCCCATGCTGCCATTCGGCTTAAAATCAACAAAAAGGCCGATCTGAAGAAAGCACCGAAGTCCTTTAAGGCCGTGGACGCGGTGGGTAAGCAGTTTAAAGGCCGTATGGCCACCATCCAGGTTTTCACCGAAGATTGCTGTGGCTGCACCCTTTGTGTTGATACCTGTCCGGCCAAGACCAAGGCCCTGCAGATGATTACCAATACCGATGCCCTGC
>CAZZJP010000077.1:0-8227 GCA_964654555.1 uncultured Desulfobulbia bacterium | reverse complement strand
GTGCCGGGGCAGTCCGTGCCGTTTGAAATGATCCGGCATATTTTGTCTAAGCCGCATAATCTGGCATCGGCGGGCAGGGCATCGTTGATAATCGGTTTTTCTTTCAGAGCTAGGGTAACCTCTCCGGGGAGCAGTTCAATCAGAAGGCCGTCAAAGACAAGTTCTCCACAATTATCTCCGAGATAAAGAATATTCTCCGCCCCCTTTAAATCCTCTGTTAACCGTTCGTAATCATTGATTGCCGGTGTCCGGTGCAGGCATTTATTAATGGTCTGATCTAGGTCAAAATCCTGAGGGGCGCCGTGGTCGATGATATTACCGGCAATGGCGAAGAGAATAGCGGTGTAAAGCGGATCATGGGCGGCGCTTATTGATTTTTGAACCCTATCCCGCAGCCGCATGGCGTGTTCATTGCCCGTTTTCTTCAGTTCGGCGTAGGGGTCTGGATTGTCAGAGAGCCGGGCGATGAGGCGGTATAGTCTGATGGAATTCTCCGGCGGTGAAAGGCTGGGGTCGAGGCGGGGCAGGAGGGCGGCCGTTTCGGTTAAGATCCGGCGTTGTACTTCTGTAGAATTTGTCGCCAGCCGGGCGGTATTTAAGGCCTGGCGGTAGAGACAGACTAAGCAGTCCAATTCTGTCCGCATGGGTTTCATAGCAGGTAATCCGTTTTGACGTTGTGGAGGGATGCGAAGATATTAGCCTTGTATAATGAATCGCGCCGGTAGAGGGATTTGAGAAGATTGCGCACCTCGTCCCGCTTGTTATGTTCGGCTCTCGGGCAGAGGTTTTTCACCGGCGTTATGCCGGCCAGCCGGGCCAGCGTCCAGACCTCATCCTTACTTAGATAGGCCAGGGGGCGGATAAGGGTGAGCCGGCCGTTGAACAGCTTCTGTCCGGGACGCATGGTGCTTATATTGCCGCTGTAGAGCATATTAATGAACAGGGTCTCGATGATGTCATCCATATGATGGCCCAGAGCCAGGCTCTGGCAATTATGCTCGCGGGCCAGTTCAAAGAGGCGGCCGCGCCGCCGCCGGGCACAGCGGTAACAGGTTACCTCGTCGTCCTGGTTTTCTATTCCGAAGTTGGAATGCTCCATTAGAAGGGGGATATTCAGCCTGTCCATTGCGGCGCTGACGGCTTTATAGTCCTCCCGGCCGCCACCAAAACCCATGTCAATGTGAACTGCCTTGATCTCGTAATTGATGGGGGCCTTGTGGCGCCAGTTGTCTAAAATCCAGCTTAGAACCAGGCTGTCAACCCCGCCGGAGACGGCGATTAACACCCGGTCTCCATGGGCAAGCATGCTGTAGTCATGCATGGCTCGGCCGATTTTGCGGTTTATGGAGCGGGGAAGAGTGGTCACGGAAAAATTTATTGGTCAGCCGCGGCGTTTTTGTTAGCCTGAAGATATTCACATTGCTTTAAGGTGGAGGGCAGGATGTCGCTCATGAGTCTGGCGGCAGATACCCATTTACCGCCCCGTTTCAGGAAAGTCTTGAAGGAGAGGAGATTCTCGGTGAGAGGCTCCTGGGTGTGGTCTATTTTGTCGCCGCAGAGGGTGGTTCCGGTGGCGGTGCTTACCAGCTGGTATGAAAATGCCACCGATGACGGGTGGCCGACGGAGTAATTACCGCCATCTTTTTCACGATAGCGGCTGATCTCCCAGATCATTAAGGCATCACTATGCAGACGGCGGCCCAGTTTCTGAATTTCTTCTTTGGTCTCGTAGCCCTGATTGTAGGTAGCGGTTTGATCTGGGGACAGAAAATGTACCCGGTCATTGTTCTTGAAATAATCATGGAGCAGGCGGCTGAGTTCCATTTGACCGGCGGTTAGTCCTTGACGCGTCTTTTTGTCTTGCTTGCCATTGCTGGTAATGGAAACCGGCAGTATGGTAATTGTCCGCACCTCCGGCTCTGGAATTGGGAGTGGCTGCGGCATTGGGCGTGGAGCACAGGCCGTCATGAGAAACATGGTGATGATAATTGTCAGCTTTTTCATTTTATTCCCCTTTAAATTGAGCCCTTGGATGACAGAACTGTTCCTGCCAGGCGAGGATCAACGGTGGTGGCAATGTCAAGGGCCTTGCCCAGCCCCTTGAAGATGGCCTCGATGATGTGATGAGCGTTTTCACCCCGGATCATATCCACATGCATGGTGATTCCGGCGTGCAGAACAAAAGCCCGCAGAAATTCCTTGGCCAGGCTGGTATCAAAATTGCCGGTTTTGGCCTCCTGGATTTTTACTTCGTAGTGGATAAAAGGCCGGTTTGAGATGTCAAGGCAGACTCTGACCAGAGTCTCATCCATGGGTATGGATGTTTCGCCATATCTTTTAATCCCGGCCCCGTTCCGTAAAGCCTCCTTCAGGGCCTGGCCCAGGCAGATGCCCAGATCCTCCACCGTATGGTGGTCGTCGACTTCGGTATCACCGTTGGCTTTGACCGTCAGCTCAAAAAAGCCATGCACTGCCAGCAGAGTGAGCATGTGATCCATAAAGGGGACACCGGTGTTGATATCGGCTCCGCCGCTGCCGTCTATGAGCAGCTTTAAGTCTATATCAGTTTCCTTGGTCTGGCGGTGGACGGCGCTTTGGCGCAGTTTTGATGGCGGCATTTGTTGGTTCCTCTGTCGGCTGGATATGGCTTTTAAAATTTAATCGGTTCAGCAGTTTGAAAAAATTATGATTAAGTGCTAATTTATCATAAACAACGATAATTTATAACAACTATCTAAGCGACCAGGCAATATTATATGATATAGTCGATGATAGAAGGATATTACAAAATGTAACTATTCTGCCAAACAACCGGGGCGAGCCCGGCCTCTATTTTAAAAGTAACAATATATTGCACAGTTAGTTACCTCAAAATTATATTTCTGAGCGGGAAGCATCTTTTTGAGTTGACAAGGGTTCTAAAAATAGGGTATATATCTTTTCGTTTTCGTGCAGGAGGCAGCAAAATAGATTAGGCGGGAATAACTCAGTGGTAGAGTGCAACCTTGCCAAGGTTGAAGTCGCGAGTTCAAATCTCGTTTCCCGCTCCATAATTTTTTAAAAAGGTTCGAATACGTTCGGGCTTTTTTTTTTATATATTATTTCTCACTTTACCGGGACTCTTAAATCAGTAAAGTTGGAAGAATGTGACAGTTAACAGAGGTTCGTACAATGAAGACATATCTAACGCCGGTCAAAGAGATTGAGAGAAAATGGTATATTGTCAACGCCGATGGTAAGGTGCTGGGGCGTTTGGCCTCGGAGATTGCCACCAGATTGCGCGGCAAGCATAAACCGACTTACTCCACCTTTATGGATAACGGTGATTATGTTGTGGTGATTAATGCCGAAAAAATCAAGTTGACCGGTAACAAACTTAAAGATAAGATATATTATCGGCATAGCGGCTATATGGGTGGTCTCAGGGAAACCAGTGCTGGTGAGATGCTGGAGAAAAAGCCCACTGAAGTGCTGATGGCAGCGGTTAAGGGGATGTTACCCAAGAATTCCCTGGGCCGTATTCAATTAAAAAAATTGAAGGTTTATGCCGGGGATCAACATCCTCATGAGGCTCAACAACCTGCTGAACTTGATCTATAAAAAATATTATCCGGAGATAATAGATGGCTGCAACAAAGAAATTTTACGCAACAGGCAAGAGAAAAAATGCTATTGCCCGTGTATGGTTGGCCCTTGGTTCTGGTCAGGTGTCGGTAAATAAGATGGCTCTGGAAGATTATTTCGGTAATATCGTTGACAGCCGTCAGAAGGTCAACAGTCCCTTGGCGCTCACCGATAACGTCGAGAAATTTGATATTATCGCTACCCTCAAGGGCGGCGGTAAATCGGCTCAGGCTGATGCCCTGCGCCATGGCATTTCCAAGGCTCTGCTGGAGGTTGATCCCGAAAACCGGATGAGCCTGAAGAAGGCTGGGTTCCTCACCAGGGACGCCAGGGTCAAGGAGCGGAAAAAATATGGCAAGAAGGGAGCCCGGGCCAGCTTCCAGTTTTCCAAACGTTAAGATCAGTTTACACTTTTGTGTTTTTCAGGGAAGAGCCCCATGGGTTCTTCCTTTTTTTATTTGAACTCTGGCTTTTAGCGGGGATTCCACGTTCGTTGGGGGCATGTTATGTTAAGAGTAGGGATTGTTGGGGCATCCGGTTATACGGGGGTGGAGTTGACGAGGCTGATATGCCGTCATCCAGGTCTTGAACTTACGGCGGCTACCTCAAGGCAATATGCCGGTCAAAAGCTGGCGGCGGTATTTCCCAATCTGCGGGGACTGACCGATATTATCTGTGAAAATATATCCGGCTCGGAACTGGCCGGGCGGGCGGATGTTTTTTTTACCGCTGTGCCGCATCAGACGGCCATGGCCATTGTTCCTGAACTACTGGCGGCCGGCAGTAAAGTTGTTGATCTGAGCGCCGACTTCAGGATTCACGACCCGGAGGTGTATGAACAGTGGTACCAGGCCCACAGCGCCAGAGAGTTATTGCCCGAGGCGGTATATGGCCTGCCGGAATTGTATAGGGAGTCCATGGGCGGAGTCCGGCTGGTGGCCAACCCCGGCTGTTATCCTACCAGTATTATCCTTGGCCTGGCACCATTGCTCAAGGGGGGGGTGGTGCGGAGTGATAATCTGATTATTGATTCTAAATCAGGGGCCGCCGGGGCGGGCCGCGGGGCTCAGGTCGGCGCCCTGTATTGTGAGGTGGCCGATGGCTTCCGGGCTTATAAGGTGGCGGAACATCGGCATACCCCGGAAATAGAACAGGAGTTGTCTCTTCTAACCGGTGAAGATATTACTGTCTCCTTTACCCCTCACCTCTTGCCCATGTCCAGGGGGATTTTAAGCACCATTTATGCCGATCTGAAAGTTGATATCACGGATGATGCCGTCTTTGCCATCTATGAAGACTTCTATAAGGACGAATATTTTGTTCGTCTTTGTCCGCCGGGGCAATTACCAGCTACGCAATATGTGCGGGGTAGTAATTTCTGCGATATTGGTCTGAAGGTTGATCCTCGTACCAAGCGGGTGATAATTGTCTCGGCCATTGATAATTTAGTCAAGGGTGCGGCTGGTCAGGCGATTCAGAATATGAACTTAATCTGTGGTTTTAAGGAGAGCGACGGCCTGCTTGATATCCCGATGTTCCCCTGACTGAGTGGCTTATTGGGGCTCTGGGAGATCAGCTTCCGCTCTTCTCCTCCATAGTGGCGACTGCCAGACGGGCGGTCTTGGCTGAGGCTCCCTGGCGTCCCAGGCTGCGGGCTACCTCTGCCAATTCCTCTCTCATCCGCTGATTACCTGTGCTGCCCGGCCATATATCCTCCACGGCTGCCAGGAGGTTGGGGGCCGTAAATTCCTTCTGTAATAATTCCTTTACTATTTCCCTGCCTGCCACAAGATTGACGAGTGAGGCAAAAGCCGCCTTTATTAAACGGTGGCCGAGGAAATAGGTAAGGGCTGATAGCCGGTAGCAGACCACCATCGGGGTTCTTAGAAGGGCCAGTTCCAGGGTCACTGTTCCCGAGGCGGCCATGACCAGGTCTGAGGCGGCCATTAGCAGATAGCGTTCCTCCGTTATAATTTTAAGAGGCAGATTGCTTCCCGCCATGAGGGGTGCTATGTCCACCTCTTTGAGGCTGGGAGCCAGAGGCAGGAGAAAAATGAGGTCTCGATGCCGTTTTTTAAGTAGAGTGGCGGTCTTTAAAAAGATGGGCAGCATTGCCTGTATCTCTTTGCGGCGGCTGCCGGGCAGTAGACCGATGAGACGGCAGCCCGGCGCTATATGATGGCGGGCTCGGAAATCGCTTATTGCCCGGCGGTCAGGCCGCTTTACCTGATCAACGAGAGGATGACCAACAAACTCCACCTGTCGCAGACCGCGGCGCTGGAAGAATTCCTGCTCAAAGGGGAGAATAACGGCCAGTTTGGTGACTCGCCGGGCAATGGTTTTTACCCGGCCCTGACGCCAGGCCCAGACCTGCGGGCTGATATAATAGAAGACGGGGATGCCCAGCTTTCTGGCCTTGGCGGCGAGGATGAGATTAAAATCCGGGAAGTCAATGAGGATGAGGAGGGCGGGGGAGCGGTGGCGCAGATAGTGGCTTATACCCTTTAAGGCCCGGCGGATGACATTAAGCTGCGACAAAACCTCGGCAATACCCACCACGGCCAGCTCCTCGGCCGGAAACATTATATCTACCCCTGCCTGTCGCAGATAACTCCCGCCTATGCCTCGAAAATTAAGATCGGGGCGTAGTTTAAGCATCTCTGTTACCAGCCTGGCGCCATGCATATCGCCGGAGGTTTCGCCGGCGACGATGACGATCTCATTATGTAAACGCTTACCGGGGCTGGTTTGCGAGTTGCCTGCCGGTTTCACCCTGTGAGCAATTACCTCATTATTATTGCCTGTATTGCTGGTCAATTTATGGGCCGCTCTGGATTTTACCGAGTTATGAGATTAGGATGTTCGGCACGGAAATCATTAATCAGTTCGATTATCTGATGGGCGATTTTCAGGGCCAGACGCCCCTCCCGGCCGCTGACCATGGGGGTGGTACGCTCTCTGATGTTGAGGATAAAGGCCTTTAATTCCGTTTCCAGGGCGTCATCGGTAAAGGTGAACTGCTTCGTGTCGTCACGGGGACGGCCATTGCCGGCCTGGCTCGTGGGTAATTGTTTACTTACCCAGATCTCTTTTTTGCCGTAATCAAGAGAAATATAGGATTCCTGCTGAAAGATACGTAATTTTCGGGTACTGGTCTTGGAGACCCGGCTGGCGGTGAGATTCGCGGTGCAGCCATTCTCAAAAACCAGCCTGGCGTTGGCCATGTCCGAGGTGTCGGTAATGACTGAGGTGCCCATGGCCAGGACATGCTTCAATGGTGATTTAACAATGTTCATGATAATATCCAAATCATGAATCATGAGGTCAAGAGTGACATCAACATCAGCTCCGCGGGGGTTAAAGGCGTGCAGGCGCTGGGCTTCAATGAATATGGGATTGGTGATATATTGCTCCATGGCCATAACCGCGGGATTGAATCGCTCAATATGGCCGACCTGGACGAGGCGCTGGCACGATTCGGCTTTGCTGATAATAGCATCCGCCTCCTCCATGGTGACAGTCATGGGCTTTTCTATGAAGATATCAACCCCGTAATCGAGACAATCCAGGGCGGCCCGCGCATGTCCCTTAGTGGGCACCACAATACTGACGGCATCGACTAAGTTCAACATTTCATGGTAGTTGTTGAAATGTCTTGTCTCCATTTCCTGGGCTATTTGCAGGGCTCGTCCGGGGTGCGAATCAGCGACTCCCACCAGTTCGACGTCAGTCATATTTTTATATTTTTCAGCGTGAAAGCGGCCGAGATAACCGACGCCAATCACCCCGATTTTTATTTTATTCATCGTTTATTATCTTATTCTCCTGTTATTTTATTTTTGTTAACTTACAGCCCCGTAACTATTTAGCGGTACCCAATCCTGAGTCTGCGCTGCCTGCGGCCGATAATACCGCCCAGCGTATGGGTATATAGCTGGGCGGCCGTGGCCAAACAATGCTCTTGTGAATATCGGCCTCAGGGGTGAAGAGGATAGGAACACTCAGGCCGGGTGAATGGGAGCGCCATGGCGCTGGATTTCGGGCCTTTTTAAAAATTTGGGAGGGGAGAATCAGTATTTCTGGTCGGCGTAGGCCAACCAGCCGCCAGCAATGACCAGCTTTTGGTCGAAGGGGTTCAGCGCAAAACTGGCGCGGTGTTCCCCATTGCCCTGGGCGGTTATTTCCTGCCCCTTTAGATCAATCTTAATCTCTTTGGCCGCAATGGCAAATATGGCCTCAATATCCTCTTTCGGTAATTCAATGGCCAGCATGCCGCAATTAAAGGTATTTTGGCGGAAGATACGGGCAAAGCTCTCGGCGATGACCACGTTTATATTGTTTACCTCCAGAACCCAGACCGCGTGTTCCCTTGATGAACCGCAGCCGAAATTTTGCCGGGTAACAATTACCCTGGCTCCCTCAAGGCTGGTTTGGTGATTAAAACCATTGAGCTTTAAGTCTTCGAGGATATAGGGCTTTAAGGCCAATTTGGAATTTTCAGTCAGATATTTGGCTGGAATTATTTCATCGGTATTGATGTCACTCCGGTCAAGGAGTACACAGGCGCCACCAAATTCTTTCATTATGATTCTCCTTTGCTGCT
>CAZZJP010000076.1:0-8410 GCA_964654555.1 uncultured Desulfobulbia bacterium | reverse complement strand
TTAAGGCGAAGGACTTGGGGATGGTCTTGGTGACGGTTTTTAAATCCAGTTCCAGCGGGTCAAGTTTTTTAAAGGGCAGCCCCTGATCGTCCGCCACCTGCCGGATGATAAATTCGGCGGTTAATTCCCGACCAGTTCGGCCGGGCAGTTCAAAGTGGAGTGAGTGGATAATGTCGATTATATCCGGGGTGTTATCTGGCATGCCGCCTGACTGGCTCCGGGGTATATCCTGCCGCCGCAACCGCAGGGCATGACGCTGCTGGTTCTTCTTGATGCCGATCTGATTCCGCTGGCCCTCATTTAAGAGGCGGCGTTTGATCAACAGCTCAATGATATAGGATTCGTTATAGATTGATTCGGCCATGATCTGATAAAGAGGTGACTATGCGGTCAGGGCTGTTAAACTGCCCTGAACTGTGTGAATGGGAATTATATTATTCTTAACACACCGGAAAATAAGTTTACAATATAATTTGCTCCGGCGTTTCAAAAATACTGATTATGGATTATATATTACTAAGATATAGTCCATGGGCAAACAGAATTGCTTTTGGGGCTTCCTTAGAGAGTTCGGCCTGCCTTTTTCACGGCTGAATACGTTAATCAGACGAAAATTACAAATTTAGTTTTTTAGTTTATGAATCAGCTTAAAACTTTATTCATCAAGGATATTGAACCAGGAACAACGGTTGACGATATCTTTATGGTCAAGGAAATTAGCCGTTATGAAACCAAGGCCGGTAAGCCGTATCTGCGTCTTCTGCTTATGGATAACAGCGGCGAGGCGGCGGCCATGGTCTGGGAGGATGCCGATCGTTTGCAGGATATCTGCCGGGCGGGGCGGGTATGTCGTTTCAGCGCCGCCGTTCAGTCTTACAAGGGGGCGCTGCAGCTGAAGATCAATGCGGCGTTGGAGATGAATGCCGATGATGTTGACATGGGTCTTTTCCTGCCCGCCACTCGTTATGATGTTGAGGCCATGGCCGCCGAGCTTGTGGAGCTGATTAACTCCGTTGAGGGGGCGCATTTTCACGCTCTGCTTATGGCCTTTGTCAATGATAATGATTTCTGGTCTGATTTTAAAAAGGCACCGGCGGCCAAGGGGATGCATCACGCCTATATCGGCGGTCTTCTTGAGCATACCTTATGCGTCTGCCGGGCGGCTGATAAAATGGCCGGGCTCTATCCGGGGCTGAACCGGGATTTGCTCCTGACCGGCGCTGTTCTGCACGATGCTGGCAAGATCCGGGAGTTTTCCTTTGCCGTGCCGCCCTTTAATTACAGCGATGAAGGGCGGCTTCTCGGCCATATGACTATCTGTGTTAATATGCTGGCCGAGAAACTGGCGGCTCTGCCTGATTTCCCGGCCCAGGAGGCCCTGCTTCTTAAACACCTGATTCTAAGCCATCATGGCCGTTATGATTATGGCTCTCCCGTCCTGCCCATGATACGGGAGGCCTTTGTCCTGAATTTTGCAGATGATCTGGATGCCAAAATGAATTATCTGGATCGATTGAGCCGCGACGCGGCGGCGGAGGGCTATCAGTGGACGGATTATCAGCGCAATATGGAACGTTTTCTGTACATTGACGGCCGGGGTGGGGAACAGGAGGCGGAGGATATACCGCCTGGCACGAGTCAGCAGCCCGCTCCTTGCGGCGGAAGGGCTGAGAGGCCGCGGAAAGCTCAGGGTAAGGTCAGGGCGGCGGTCAGTGACCGGCAGCCGACGTTATGGGGGTAGGCGTGTTAAAACCAGCCTTCGCAAACATTATTGGTCAGGAACTGGCCCGCGAGATACTGTTGAAGGCCGTAAGCGGCGGTAAAATAAGTCAGGCCTATATGTTTAAAGGCCCGGCCGGAGTGGGCAAAAGAACCATGGCCCGGGCCTTTGCCGCCCTCATTAACTGCCGGGCTGAAGGGCTTGCTGCCTGCGGTCGCTGTCCGTCATGTAAAAAATTTGCCTCTAACAATCATCCAGACTTTATGGAGATTGCCCCGGAGGGGGCAGCCGGGATCAAGATTGCTCAGATTCGGGATTTGAAAAGCAAACTGGCCTTTCCGTCCTTTGAGGCCGCTCACCGGGTGATCCTGCTGGCCGATATCCAGACTACTATCCGGCGGCCGGAGGTGGCAAACAGCATTTTAAAGACCCTGGAGGAGCCGCCGCCTGATACCACCTTTATTCTTACCGTTGATGAGGCGGCTGAGGTGCTGCCGACCATTGCCTCGCGCTGTCAGGTGGTGCCCTTTTATGCCCTGCCCTTTGAGCTTGTACGCCAACGCCTGGAGGCGGAGGGGGTGGAGCCGGAAACCGCCGCCGCTCTGTCTAAGATCAGCGGCGGCAGTCTGGGCCGGGCTCTGGCCCCGGAGAGCCGCGAATTGCTGGGGCTGCGGCGGCAGGTAGTGGAATTGCTCGTCTATGATTTAAGCGGGCCGCTGCCGATACCGGAGTTATTCCGCCTGGCGGAGACCTGTGCTGATTTGAAGGATAAACTGGCTTATTTTCTTGAGCTTCTGGGGCTTTGGCTCCGCGATTTGATGCTTCTTGCCATTCCTGATCAGGAACATCGAATGGTGAATATTGATTTAGTTCATTTGTGTCAGGCCCGCAGGGAAGGGTGGCAATTAGCTGAACTTTCTGATAAACTAAAGGCCTTATCTCTGGCTCAGAAACAATTGCGTTTTAATTGTGATCGGCGGCTGGTTTGCGAGGTATTGTTTCTTCGCCTGCTGTGAATGCCTTTGGGATTTTGAATAGTTACCGACAATTTATAATTATGGGTCTGTTGGGCATAGGAAGGTATTTTCTGGATATCATCTTAACCTCAAAACCTCTCATATAAAGTGAATAAACATGGGAAATACTGCCGAGACGGTTCATCCTCAGCAAAAAGAGCAACAGGCTGATTCTCCGAAGTCCAACCAGAAAAAAAGGATATATCTTCTGCGTTTTCGGGCTGGTCAGCATCTATGGTCAGCGCTTTCTACGCTTGATGATCTTAAGCCCGAAGACGTGGTTATGGTGCAGTCGGATCATGGCCCGGAACCGGCCATTATAGCCAAAGGCAGCATGTATCTGGCTCCGGAAGACGAACGGGAGAAACCGGCGAATAATAAAATTGTCCGGCAGGCCCGTCAGGAGGAGATAGATAAATTTAATAACCTGATAGACAGCGAAGCCAAGGCCTTTGCCATCTGCCGGAAACGGATAGAAAAGCTGGGTTTGAAGATGAAGCTCATCCGGGTTGAGCGTTTTTTTAACGGCAGCAACATTATTTTCTATTTTACCGCTGATAACCGGGTTGATTTTCGGGAGCTGGTAAAGGGGTTGGTGCAGGAGTTTCGAACCAGGGTTGAGATGCGGCAGATCGGAGTGCGGCACGAGACCAAGATGATCGGCGGAATCGGCTGCTGCGGCCGTGAACTCTGTTGCTCATCCTTTATGAGTAAATTTGTACCGGTCTCCATCAAGATGGTTAAGGAGCAGGAACTGCCTCTTAATCCCATCAAGATTTCCGGGGTCTGTAACCGCCTGCTCTGCTGTCTGACTCATGAATTCAGTACCTATAAGGCCTTGAAAAAAGGGCGGCCCAAGAGCGGCAAGATTGTTGATTATCTCGGCCGGCAATGTCGGGTTAAGCCCTCTAATATTCTCCAGGAGATTGTTAAATTAAGTCCGCTTGACGCCATGGATGAAATTATCAGTCTGCCCCGTGAGGAGTGGCATAAAATTAAGGCCTTTAAGCCCGCGGTTAGAGGTGGGGCGGAGGCTAAGCCGGTATCTAACAAGGCCGGTGCCAAGGCTAAATCCCGTCCCAGGCCGGAAAAGGTCAAGGGTAAGGCCGCCGGCAGCACTCCAAAGAGTTCTAAGCCGGGGGCTAAATCAGGTTCCAGCCGCCCGCGAAAGGGCAAAAAAACAAGATCTGCCAAGGCAAAGAAAAAATGAACACCTATATAACCACCCCCATATTTTATGTGAACGCCCAGCCTCATCTCGGCCATGCCTATACCGCCGTGGTGGCGGATACCTATCATCGCTTTAACCTTCTGCGCGGGGCGCGGGCCCGCTTCCAGACCGGTACCGACGAGCATGGTGATAAAATTGCCGCGGCGGCCGCTGATAATAATATCAGTCCCCAGGCCTACGCCGACCAGATCAGCGCCATGTTTCGGGAATGCTGGCCGCTGCTCGAGGTGGAACCGGACAACTTTATCCGTACCACGGATTCGGCCCACAAGCGGGTGGTGGGCCGGGTCTTGCAGCGTCTCTATGAGCAGGGCGATATCGTATTCAGTGATTACAGCGGTCTTTACTGCCGGGGGTGCGAACGTTTCCTCACCGAAAAGGAGCTGGATAACGGTCTCTGTCCTGATCATCAGACTGCCCCGGAGGAGGTTACGGAAAGTAATTATTTTTTCAGAATGAGCCGCTATCAGGAGTGGTTGATTAAACATATTGAGACTGATCCGCAGTTTATTACTCCGGCCCGCTATCGCAATGAGGTTTTGTCCTTTTTAAAGGAGCCCCTGGAGGATCTTTGTATCTCCCGGCCCACCAGCCGTCTGACCTGGGGCATACCTCTGCCCTTTGACGACAATTATGTCACCTATGTCTGGTTTGACGCCCTGCTTAATTACCTCACCGGTCTGGGTTATGACCCTGATGGTGAATCGGGGCCGTTGTTTGATGATTTCTGGCCGGTGGCGGAGCATGTCATTGCCAAGGATATTCTTAAACCCCACGCCATTTTCTGGCCCACCATGCTCAAGGCCATGGGGGTTGCCCCTTATCAGCGGCTTCATGTTCACGGTTATTGGAATATTAATGATACCAAGATGTCCAAGAGTATTGGTAACGTGGTGCGGCCCCGGGATCTGGCGGCTGCTTACGGGGCTGATGCCGTGCGTTATTTCATGCTCCGGGAGATGTCCTTCGGGCTTGATGCCTCCTTCTCTCCCGAAGTACTCATTAAACGTTATAATTCGGATTTGGCTAATGACCTGGGGAACTTATGCAGCCGCACCATGGCCATGGTCAAAAAGTTTACCGGCGGCCGGATTCCAGAGCCTCCCGGTGCGGCAGACGAGCTTGATGAGGGGCTTATAACGGCGGCCGCCGGTATGATTACCGAGTTTGAAGGGCATATGGCTGATTTTGGCTTCCATCTTGCCCTGCGTGCGGTGTGGGAGATAATTGGTCTGGCCAACAGGTATATTGTTGAAAACGCCCCCTGGGAACTGGCCAGGGATGCCGCCAGACGGCCACGTCTCGAGGCGGTTATCTATAATCTCCTGGAAACTTTGCGCCTTATCGCTCTGCCCCTGCATGCTGTCATGCCGGCCACCGCCGCCCGGATTTTTGCCATTCTGCAAATTGAAGCGCCCCCTGATCTAAGCGCTCAGGGGAAATGGGGCGGTGTTCTGCGTCCTGGGCAGGAGATCAATCTGCGGGGGGCGCTTTTCCCCCGCTTAGATGAGAAGGGCAAGAAACAGGAGACGGCCTCTAAAGGCGGCTCCTCTAAGAAGGATAAGGGCGGGCAGGGCCTTGACTTTGCTGAATTCCAGCGTCTTGATCTGCGGGTGGCGCAGATTACCGCTGCTGAGCGTATACCTAAGTCGGAGCGTCTGCTGAAGCTCACCGTGGAGGCCCCGGAGGCCCGGACGATTGTCGCCGGTATTGCCGAAGCTTATCAGCCGGATGAGATTATCGGCCGCCAGGTGATTATTGTTGCCAATCTCAAGCCCGTCAAATTGATGGGGGTGGTCTCGCAGGGCATGGTGCTGGCCGCCAGGGATAAAGACGGTCGTCTAATATTGTCAACGGTGTCTGATACCGTGCAGCCGGGCAGTAAAGTGGCCTGATGGCAGCCCGGCGGACAACAGAGCCCCAGACCTTGGAGATATTGGAGCGTCAGAGCGCTGTTATGCCCCTGAAGCGTCTGAGGATACACGATAAATCCCGGCATCTCGCAGGTCTTTGCTTGCTGCGGGCCGAGACCGAGATGGACCATGACGCCCTTAGCCGTGCTATAATAAATTTTTGTGAAGCGCAGGGCGGCTTTTGCCTCGCAGACAGCGGCCGGGCGGCAGACAGCGGCCGGGACAGGGAGCTTAGAACCCCAGCTTCAATCCCCTGCCAGGTAAGTGTTGAAGAAAAGATCCAGCTCTTTGGTTTTCTTAAAAAGCACTAACTGTTAGAGTGTAACATGGGTAACTCCTCTAAAAATGGTGGTGAATGTAGGTTGGCGTTGAGCTGTTTTTGCGAAGCCCAACAGTAAACTGTTCAGCGTGATGTTTAAAAAAAGGTAATTATGATGGACGCGCAAGCGGATAAAAACAGCGGCCCGCGGATAATCTGTGTCAGCAGCGGCAAGGGCGGGGTCGGCAAGACCTCGGTAGCGGTTAATGTCTCCAGCGCCATGGCCCGGGAGGGTAAAAAGGTGCTGCTGGTGGATGGTGATCTGGGCCTGGCCAATGTGGACATCGTGCTGGGGATCAATGCCCGGCATACCTTACGGGAGGCGGTGGAAAACGGCATGCCGCTCATGGATATTCTGGTGCGTATTGACCCCAATTTTTTTGTTTTACCGGCCAGTTCCGGGGTTCCCGAGATGGCCAGCCTGGCCTATGAAGAGCAGGCCTTTCTCACCAGTGCCCTGGAGGAGGTGGCCGCTGCTTTTGATTATGTACTCCTTGATACGGCGGCCGGTATTGGTGATTCGGTGCTGTGGTTTAATCAATGGGCCGATAATAATATTGTGGTAATGTCGCCTGATCCCACCTCCATGACCGACGCCTACGCCCTGATTAAGGTCTTGAACAAACAATATGATAAAAACACTTTTCATCTGCTGGTTAACAGTGTTAAAAGCAAAAAAGAGGGCCGGGAGGTCTTTGCCGGTATTGCCGCGGTACTGAAAAAATTTCTAAATGTTGAGCCAGCGCTCCTGGGAATTATCCCTCAAGACAGCCATGTAAGCCGGGCCATCAGGACGCAGAAGCCTTTTGTTAATAACGATCCTGAGGCAAAGGCCAGCAAGGCGGTACGCCAATTGGGCAAGGCCGTTCTGGCCTTGTAATCAAAAGAGCATAAGGATATATAATATGTTTGTATTTGCTAATTTTTTAAACGCGGTAGCCACCCTGGTGGATTTCGTGCTTTCGGCCTATATGTGGGTAGTTATCGGCCGGGCGGTTATCTCCTGGGTCAATGCTGACCCCTATAATCCCATTGTCCGCTTTCTCTATGATATTACCGAGCCAGTCTTGGCTCGTATCCGCCGTTTCCTCCCCGTGGCGGGCGGCGGCATAGATTTTTCGCCCATGATTTTGATTCTGGCAATTATCTTTTTGCAGAGCTTTCTCGTGCCGACCCTGCATCGTCTCGCCATGAGTATGGGTTGATTTTGAACAGCTGCCAAATAAGAAGGTGTCTAATATGACTATATCACCGCAGGATATTCAATCTAAGCAGTTTCATGTTCGTTTTCGGGGCTTTGATGTGGACGAGGTGGACGGTTTTCTGGAACAGGTGGCAGAGCATTATCTCATGGCCCTGGAGGAAAAACGCACGCTGACTGAGCAGGTTGAAACCATGAGACAGGAGATGAATTTTCTAAAGAACGAAGAACATTCCTTTAAAGATGCCCTTATCGCGGGCCAGAAGGTAGTAGATGAAATGAAACAGCGCGGCCGTGAACGGGCCGATGAATTGCTGTCTGAGGCCCGGCAGGAGGTGAAGGAACTTAAGGACGCCGCCAATCAGGAGATTACCGAGCTTGAGGGGCGGGTAGATGAACTGCGGGCCATGCAGGGTGAACTGGCGGCTGATTTACGGCGGGTAATTGATGATTATCTCAGCGGTATAGAGCAAAATATTGACGGAGCCTCCAGCAGGGTGAGGGCTGAAGATGACGAGCCGCAAGAGGAGGAAAACTCAGCCTCGGATACCACACCTGATCCCCCTTTGGATCTCGACGATCTTTACGAGAAGATAGACATAGCTGATTCGCAGTCAGGCTCTGAGATGGCGGCAGATATGGGGTTGCCTGATGAATTGCCCAAGGCTCCGGCCACCATCAGTCTTGATGCTGAGGAGCCTGATATAACCATGCCCGACCTGGACAACGAAATCATGTTCACCCTGGAAGACCCTCTGGATAATGAGGAGATTGACATCACCATTGCCGGGGATAAGAAAAAGGATGAGTGAGCATCCGCTCCTGGCCCAGGGCTGTCTGACTCTAAGTGATGATGGGGTATTGATTAATATCTATGTCCAGTCCAGGGCCTCAAGAGATGCCTTTGCCGGTATCCACGGGGAGTCTCTGAAACTTGCCGTTACCTCCCCGCCCGTTGATGGTAAGGCCAATGGCAAGATTATCAAAATTCTGGCCAAACTCTTTCATAT
>CAZZJP010000075.1:4401-8720 GCA_964654555.1 uncultured Desulfobulbia bacterium | reverse complement strand
GAGCCATCCACCGCTGCTAGAATTTTATGCTGTATAATATCTGTCATAATTTATTTAGTAACTATTCAGTATGATGCCTAAAAGGTAACTATTCAGCGTGATGTCTAAAAGTAACAATAACCCCAGAGCGTAACTGTTCAGCAGTACTCCAGGTTCGTCCATGCTCCAAAACGCTGAAGCCTTGCACCTGCCCATCTGCGTCCTAACGATTACTAACTTTACTTACCAGGTCATATATAGGCAAAAAAAGTCCGGCCAGAATAATGGTGAACATGCCGCCGGCAATTATCAGGACAATAGGCTCAATCATTTTACCAATGGTATCTACTATGGCATTAAGTCTTATTCTATAATCATCGGCAATATATGTCAATTGTTCCGGCAAAGAGCCACTCTGTTCGCCAACTTTTATCATGCGCAAGACAAATGGGGGAAAGAGTGACTTAATAGTAAATGATTCGGCAACGGTTTCACCATTGGCCAGCCTGGCCCCGATGGCTTTCAACTTTTCCCGGTATACTTCATTAGTCACAGCATCACTGAGAATTTTAATTGAACGAATAACATCAATGCCAGCCCCTAACAATAAACTAAAATATTCAGTAATAAAGGCCAGATTGGAGGCCATGATAATGGTCTTAAAAACTGGTAAATGTAAGAGAATATGATGAAATATTTTTTTTATTTTCAGACTGGAATGAATAGCCGAATAGGTAACAAAAACCACGATAAAGGTTATGAACAGGATGGTAAAGATATAATTCTGGACAAAACCGGATACCCACAAAATGGCCTTGGTCAGGGGGGGCAGTTGTACCTCCATTTCATCAAACAGGGAAAGAATTTTGGGTACGACATAATAGAACCAGAAAATCATCCCGCCGCTGATCAGGGTAATAACTATGGAGGGATAGAGCATGGCCTGCTTGGTGCTGGAGATGATTTCATTTAGTTTTTTCAGGTGCTTAGAGCATTGAAGCAGCATAGTGTCTAAATTACCGGTTTCTTCCCCCAGAGCGACGAGATGGCGCGTGGTACCAGAAAAAACGCCAGGATGCTTGGCCATAGTCTCAGACAGAGTAGCGCCAGACTCAATATCAATAACGATGGCATCCAGGGTAGCGCCAAAACGGCCTTTTTGTATGCTGGCACCAGCATCTTTTAAGGCAACTAACAAGGAAATGCCAGCCTTCAGCATTACCGAAACATTATTGAAAAATTCAGCCAGTTCGAGGCGGCTTATAGAGTTACCCTGCAAGCCATAAACAAAAAAAGCAAAGACGGCGGCAATAAAACGATTTAGTTTTTTGGCAACAATAACCGTATCCCCGCCCCGCTCAAGATGACTTATAGCGGAGATAATGTTGTCGTAAGGCAATTGAATAACCCCAGAGGTAACCTTACCGGTCTTATGAAGTATTTTAAATCTAAAATATGTCACGTTAATCAGGAGGTTCTCATTTTACCAATGACCCGTTTACATTCATCAACTGTAGTGATTCCCTCTATAACCTTCCGACAACAGATACTGAAGATATCATGGAAACCGTGTTTGATGGCATAACCGGTTATAGCATCAAGGGGTTCAATTTTATCAATCATAACCGCCATATTTTTATCAACTTTCAGAATTTCATATATCAAGGTACGGCCAAGATAGCCGGTACCGCTACAGACCTCACAGGAGGTACCGCGGTACAAAATTTCAATACTCATATCCCCGAGATACTCCTTTTCTTTGCTACTGGGCCTATAGCCCTCTTTACAGTTGGGGCAAATTTTACGAACCAAACGCTGGCTGACAATGCCAAGCAGGGAGTCGGCAATAAGAAAGGAATTCACCCCCAGATCTTTAAGTCTGGAAATGGAGCCGATGGCACTGTTGGTATGCAGGGTTGAAAGCACTAAATGACCGGTGGATGAGGCGGAAATAGCGGTACCCGCCGTTTCTTGATCACGAATCTCGCCCACCAGAATAACATCCGGATCGTGGCGGAGAAAATAGCGAATGGCGTTGGCAAAGGTGTAGCCTGCCTTGGTGTTTACCTGGGTTTGACGCAACAGGGGAATACGATACTCAATGGGGTTTTCAACGGTAATAACATTTTTTTTCATTAAATCCAGACACCTGATCCCGGCAAAAAGGGTAGTTGATTTACCCGAACCGGTGGGCCCGGTGAGTAAGACAATACCGAATGGTTCATTAAAAATATCCTCCACGAGGTGGACATCTTCCTCATAAAATCCCAACTGTGACAGCCCCATGACCGAACTGGACACCGATAAAACCCTTATAACCACGTTTTCTCCATACTCCGTAACAATGGTTGAAACCCGAAATTCATAGTCATTATTGAGTATTGTCTCGGAAAAACGGCCATCCTGGGGCAGACGCTGTTCAGCAATATCGATTCCGGACTTCATCTTTAAGAACGAAATTGCCCGCAACAGGTCATTAGAGGCAATTAGTACCGCTTGCATGACCCCATCAATCCGAAAGGCAATACTTAACGATTTTTCCATGGGCCGAAAATGAATATCCGTGGCCCGCATTTTAACAGCATATTGGAGAATGAGGTGGATAAATTTATCATACCCCCTGGCATGTTCGGTATCCAGTTTAAGCAGGGATATCTCCTTATAGATCTGAGACTCAATGGGATTTTCCAGAAAATAATAATTGGCGCTGATAGCGTTTATTATCTTGTTTTCTTCCCCGAGATGAAGAATAGGCCGCAGACCAGTCTGGCGGGTGATAAGCTGGATAATATTCTCCAGATTAAATAAATCCGCCATAACAATACTAATTTCATTTCCTTTGATACTGATGGGTAAAAATACATTTTTCAGGCAGATGTTCTTATTGAAAAGCTGAAGCTCTTTTTTGCCGGGTAAAACCTCGTCAATATCGAGAAAGGGGATATTTTCCTGCTCCGACAGGGTTGTAGCCACATCATATTGAGTAATAAAGCCCAAGTGCTCCAGGATTTCGCCAAAACGCTCCGCTGAAATTTTCTGCTCCATCAGGGCAAATTTTATATGCTCCTCATTAATGATCCCCTTTTCCTTCAAAAGGACACCGATGGGTTTCCTTTTTTTTTGTTCGGTCATGCTTCCTCCACAGGGTTTCCAGGCGATTTGCAACGCCGGATGGTAAGCGCAGGGGCAGGCCCTTGTGACTGCCCTGTTGTTTGTTGTTTGCTGGTTTTTTTATCCTGTTTCCGAGCCCCTAAAGTGCATAAAATAAAGATGCTGGTCTGATCGGGGTTACCGGTTATGGGTAGATGAAGATCAGTTTGAAAATCAGTAATTGCCTGCATCAGTCTCCGACCGACAATACCATCCATTACTCCTGAATAATAACCTTGTCGGGCTAAGAGATGCTGGAGCTGAAGAATTTGCGGCCCTTCAGAATGCCAATGAAACTCATCAATGCTAATAGTTGGTTTCCAAAAACAGATAAAATAAGTTTTATTTTTGCCAACTATCCGCAACAAATCAAGTTTTTTGTTAAATCCCGGGGGAATAACCGGGAATTTAACCATTTGCAAACCTGTGGTTATGTATATCTCCTTCTTTAATTGCTCTACTCTCCCCTGTACCAGTCCTTCCCAGAAACGTTGACTGTATTCCTGCAGCCCATAGCCCTGTAGAAAAGTTGATACTGCCCTGGGTATATCAGGTGTGGTTGGCTTAAGGTAGCGTAGTGGGGCTGGAACTGGTTGGGGACGGGCAGACGGCAATGACGATGAATGTAAGTTGACGCTGACGGCCTTAAAAATTGCCGGCATCTTATGGAGACCATTCAAGCTCACAACAGCAAAAACTACTATGACAGCAGCAGCCGGAACCAGCCATGCCGTCTTGAGCCGTCCTGAAGCAGACAGGTTGCAATCCTGGGCCGCGATGCGCACCATCCGGCGACTCAATTTTTTATCCTGTTTAGAATAGGCAATATAAAGGCAGCGATCCATAAGAATATTTATTTGTCGTAAATTACCTTTGGTTATTTTAAAAATGGTCTTTAGTCCTCCGGTCGAGGTACAAAAACTGCCCGGCCCAGCGGCAGTAAGCTTAAAATTAATATATTTTTGCAGACCTTGGCAGGAAAGAGTAGTCACCTCACGTTGAATGACAATCCTCGATTTTAACTGGCGCATGTTGTCATAATTCAGCTTAGTCAGTAATTCCGGCTGACCGACGAGGAGAATCTGTACCAGCTTCTCCCTGTTGCTCTCCAGGTTGGAAATCATTCTGACGACTTCCAGACTATCCCAACTCAGGTTTTGGGCATCGTCAATAATAATAGCACAATTATT
>CAZZJP010000075.1:0-4301 GCA_964654555.1 uncultured Desulfobulbia bacterium | reverse complement strand
CCAGACTATCCCAACTCAGGTTTTGGGCATCGTCAATAATAATAGCACAATTATTTCCCAGCTCATTTTCCCGCAGGACAAAGTCGTTCAGACGATCCAACTCATTGTCCAGGTCGTCTTCCTGCGACTCGGTAATGCCAAAATCTTTGTTTATCTGCCTAATGATCCCCTGTCTGGAGAGCAGGGAGTGAAAGACCAGGGAGGTTCTGACACCCTCCACGGTAAGAGTCTGTAAAATTTTTCGGCTGATAGTGGTCTTGCCAACCCCTACTTCCCCGGTGAGAACAAAAAAGCCCTTACGACTGATAATGCCATGGACAAGTTCAGTAATAACGGCCTCAATAGTGGATGAGACAAAAAAATCATCAGCATCCGGGGTAACCGGAAACGGATTGCTGTGCAGTCCCAGAAATTCAAGATAGGGAATATCAAAATTGCTCTGACTCATAATTGCAATATCCCTATGTAAGTTCCTTTGCTTTTCCCTTGAATAGCCTGAAAACTACCGGCATGGATATTTTCTGTCCCGTCAATATGTTTATCAATACGCCGCATGGTCTGTTTTCTCAGCCCGTATATTATCATTCTCGTTGGTTCGACAACCAAAAAAATTTTCTCTACCGGTTGGTTTATTTTTTTCAAGAGGTAGGTATAGGAATGCTTAGTCTTAGTCACGGGCAGGGTTATAGAGGCCAAGACTGCCAACTGCTCTATCCTGTTCATCCCAGCCACCAGCTGGTGATTTTTCATGGGCGGTAACTCAGGTACTTTTTCTTCCAGATTACGAACCGCCTGTTGCCAGCCCACCACAAACCGGCTGATAAAAATTTGATCCAGGGTTAAATTAATGAGCTTGCCACCTGCCCAGATTGGAATAAAAATAAAGGCAGTATAAAAACATATATAGAAAATTCTCTTGGTTAGCTTTACCCTCATCAGGGGTCTAATTGTTGTTTAAAATGAAGCAGGGTCTGATTATCCGGATAATAGTCCAGAAGCTGTGTTGTCCTCCGCCGGGCAGCCTTCATATCACCTTCTTTAACTAAAACGACAATCATATTCAGCCCGGCCTCGAGGTCAGTTGCATCTCTCCGGAGAATAGAACTCAGGATATCCTTGGCCCTGGCAGGCTCTTTTTTCTGTAAATAGAGAAAGGCCTGTAAATTTTTGATATAGGTTGCCTCAGAGCCTAACAGACTACCAAGCCGGCTGATAACTTTACCGGCACCGGTATAGTTATGATTGGCTACGGCGACCTGAAATGCCTGAGTCAAATCTTTAATATGCTGTTGTGAAATTTTCTGCTCAGAGGAATGTGAAATATCTTTTTCCCGCCCGGCCGATGCCGGGACAGACCGGGGAGAGGCTTTAATCGTCCCCGATCCAGAGACCGACCGGGAGACAGCGGCCGCATCCCCGGCAGGTCTTATTAACGGACTTTCATGATTGGTCGTACCCGGTCTGCCGGCCGGCATGTTACCTTTATTCAAGACCGGAATTATCTGCTTTCCGATAATAGTTGGTTTATCTGCCGCCGGCCGCATTCGTTGACCGTGGGCCGCTGCAGACTTCGGCTTAGCCTCTAAATGTTGCTCAATTGCAGATTTTGGTATTTTAAAATTAGTTAGAGAGGAGGCGGAGTGGGTAAACTGGTTGTCGTTAGTGCTTACAGACTCAGCATTTACCCTATTGGTTATTGAAAGAGCCGATGGTTCTGCCGGTATTTGACCCGGCGCGATATGAGAGACAACAATATTACCACCGGCCTTAGCTGACTGCCCCCCCCCTGCCGGGGCAGAAGATGAGACCGGGGCTGTAACTATCTGCCGTTTTGTCTCAACATTGAGGGACGTGGAAGCAGCGGGCCTCTGCGATGTTTTCGGCAGAGCGCTCTCCGCTGTTCGATCGGCTGCAATTTCATCGTAATATATATACACAAGGGCACCGCCAATAAAGGCAATTAACACGGTTAGGATAACAACACTAACAAAGATATGGCGGGTTAATAGTTTATTAAAAACCAAGACGTTACCCTTGCCAGGGGAAGAAGTTAGGTCTACTGTCTCATCAGGCTCTTTCGTCTGCTTGATTTTTTTAAGGGCATCGTAGATAACACTCATAAGATAGTGACCTTCAGAATAATAACCAGTTCGGTATTATCAGAGAGCTTAAAATCATTACGCACCAATTGACCAAGAAAGGGAATTCTCGCCAACAAGGGTACTCCCTGAGAGACATCTGTCTTCCGCCGGTCAATCAGACCGCCGAGGATAACGGTATCCCCACTATGCATGCCGATTACCGTACTTAACTCCTTTACATCCACCTTGGGCAGGGTAACGTTGACTCCATTGCCGACATTAATAAGATCCAGACTTTTTTCTTCCACGTCGCTCTTAATGGGGTTAACCTGCAGGACAAGGCGGTTGTTATTCTCAATGAATGGAATGACTCCGAGAATAAGGCCGTCAAAAACCGATGAGGTTTCGATATCTGTAGAACTTGTCCCATCGGTACCCCCGGAGGTAACGGTAAGATTCTTAATATAGGTATTGGAGGTGCCCACACTTATCAGGGCCGGTTGATCATGCTTGACCCGGATAGTCGGGTTAGAGACCACCTGGGTATGACCATAGGTTCGGAGGGCATTAATAACGGCGTTAAATTGATTAGTGGGAATACCAGCAGCCTGATTCAGCACCAGGCCGGTTTTCAGATTCCAGGACAGGGAATCAACCAATGAGGTGGATTTGGCAAGGGAACTGCGCAAGCTGTTCCAATCAATACCGAATTGATAATTATCCCGCAGCTGCACCTCAATAATCTGAGCCTCAATGAGAATCTGGCGGCTCATCATCTCCTTGAGCTGGGTAACAATCTTGCTGATAGCCCGAATGGTATTGATGGTATCCCGCACATAGAGAGTACCGGTCATACTGTTTAACGAATAATGGCCATTAGGGGTCATGGACTTTCTGACCATGGCCTCCAGCTGCTTATAGGGGTTTGTCTCCTTGCCACCTTTACCGTTAATGGCAAAACTGCCGGTGAGCCCCCCTACATTTACGGAATCACTACCGCCGCCTCCAAGGACATTACCCCCCGCCTTATAGGTGGCGGCAGTTGAGGTATCGAGAAAATTGAGTTTGAAAAGCCGTTCGACAACTCCCCGGACATGGATAAGATTATGATTGATAGTGTAGGCAAGACCGGCCGACTGGAGTATTTTATCAAGAATCAGCGAGGCGGGCGCCTTCTCAAAATTCACCGTAACCCGTTTATTACTCATATCAATATCAGGGTCAATAAGCAGATTCATATGGACATTTTTAGCGAGAGAAAAAAGAACGAGCTCTAATTTCTCATTAATCGCGGCAAGTGACACAAGATGGCCGTCCAAAGGGTTGTAGATCGGTGCGACGGGTTCAATATCAATTTTTTTCGGACTGATTTTTTCAAGGCCTTGTATCCTCTTCTGATCATAATCGAGCCGCCTGGCCTCTCTATCGGCCATCCTGGGGATCTCACCCGGTTGAGGATTGCCGGCAGCTGTTAAATCCGGCATAGTGTGCATATTGTTAGAGCAGCCGGCAGTCAAGCTCAAGAACAGCATAAACAGGAGACAGACAATCCAGATGATTGGCCTGAAGGTGAATAGTGTGGATGTCATTCTTTGTAGACCTCTCTATTTGGCGGGCTGGGAACTTTGCTGATTATCAGAACGTCCACGATCGTTATCGTACCGCTGCCGCCGGACTGGTACCCATTGCGAAACATGATTTTTGACTATAAGCACCTTCTGCAGCTTAATTTTACTAATTTGCCCTCCATCGGCCATAACGTCACCCTGTTTGTAAAAGCTGTTGTTTATGTAACAATATTGATTTTCATCGGAGACGAAGGTAAAGCTGATATCATAGGCAAACTCTGGGGCTGCTGCCGGCAGTTTAACACCAACATAATTCTGTCTGACGGCCTGCTGTCTGCCAAATAGTCTTAAGTCAACACCATGACCGGCATCAGTCGGCGGATAAGCGATCAGAATAAGCTTTTTGGTAATATCCTTCACCTCGCGCGCCTCCCTGGCGCTCGGCACCACAAAATCTACCTTGTGGTGCCGACTGGCAAAAATATCCCTGACCTTCACAGGAAGCGGTGCTCCGGTTATGGCCAGCCAGCCGCCATAGCAAAGAGCGGTAAGCAAAATGAGAGAGGCCAGTAATGGGATAACTTTGGCCTTCATTTTAATTCTCCCATGGGGCTGGTACAGGTCAGCAGAAATTGGGCCTTGTCGATTTCAG
>CAZZJP010000074.1:0-8748 GCA_964654555.1 uncultured Desulfobulbia bacterium | reverse complement strand
AGGAACATCACAATCAGCAGCGTCTTGAGGCGTTACAACGCCTGACCCGCCCCTTTATGCTGCGGCGGGATCGTGGCAGTGTGCTCAAGGAATTACCAGACATCATTCAGGATAACCGTTATTGTCATCTCAGCGCCCAGCAGCAGGATCTCTATCAACAGGCCATTGATCAGCAGGGCCGCGATCTTCTAACGGCAGCTCGTGATACCAGCCGCCCCTTCCCTCATTTCAACTTTCTGGCCCTGGTGCAACAGTTGAAGCAGATATGCAACCACCCCTCCCAGCTGGCAGGCAGCCGGAATTACGAGGCGTACAAAAGCGGTAAATGGGAGTTATTCAAAGAGATTCTAACAGAATGCCTGGAAGAAGGCGTCAAAATAGTAGTTTTCAGCCAATACACTGCCATGCTGGATATTATTATCCGCTATCTCAACGACACTGGCATTGAATATACAGGACTCAGGGGCAGCACAACCATGGCCGAGCGCCGGAGAAGTATTGAAGCGTTTAATCAAGGGAAAAACATCAAGGTTTTCTGCGCCAGTCTCCTGGCCGGGGGAACGGGTATCGACCTCACCGGCGCTCAGGCCGTTATCCACTATGACCGCTGGTGGAACTCTGCCCGGGAGGAGCAGGCAACTGCCAGGGTGCATCGTTTCGGACAACGCCGGGCCGTACAGGTCTTTAAATTTATCACAACGGGGACGATAGAAGAGAAGATTCACCAGCTGATCACCAGAAAACGCGACATGGCCGCCGACGCGGTGCGGTATGACGACGGCTCCATCATCAAGCAGCTGAACCGGGATGAAATTGCCTCTATCCTGCAGTGGACACCGGCATCCGGTTAATTATAGACAAAAAAAAGGGGATTAGACCATAAGTCTAATCCCCTTAATTTCTATATGGTGGAGCTAAGCGGGATCGAACCGCTGACCTCTTGAATGCCATTCAAGCGCTCTCCCAGCTGAGCTATAGCCCCGTTCCTGCAATACTTATCAAAAAGAATACATCCCTTGAAAAGAATTTAGATATCTACAATAGCCATTATCAAAAGTCAATAAAAATCTTAAAATGGCCAGCTTACTATTTTTCTTGCCAATGGCGTATCAGTTTGTTAGATAATTAATAAGTAACTGCTCATATAGAGAATTATAAACGACCCACAACTCCGTAGTGTAACCGTTCAGCGGGGCTTCCGTTATTCATTTAGGCTCTGCGCTTCCCCGGAACCTCGCGAAGCATAATTACCCTTAAAAAATACCGGGGTAAGCGCAGGCTCCGGACAGGCTCAAGCTCCTGAGATAAAGCCACTCCTGAATAGCTCCAAATAATCTTCCTTGAGGTAACAAACTCATGTTCTCCCCCTTTGATAAATTGTTCGGCTGGATGTCCAATGATCTGGCCATTGATCTTGGTACGGCTAACACCCTGGTATATGTGAAAGGCAAAGGTATTGTTCTCAGAGAACCTTCAGTAGTGGCCGTCCGCCAGGATCTCCGCAGCAGCAAGGTGGTTGCCGTCGGCAAAGAGGCCAAGATGATGCTGGGCCGAACCCCTGGCAATATTAAGGCGATAAGGCCTATAAAAGACGGGGTAATTGCCGATTTTGAGGTAACTGAGGCCATGCTTCGTTTTTTCATCAAAAAGGTTCACAACCGGCGCACCCTGGTGCATCCCCGGATTATAGTCAGTGTCCCCTCAGGGATTACTCAGGTCGAGAAGAGGGCGGTTAAGGAATCAGCCGAATCAGCCGGGGCCCGTGAGGTATATCTGATAGAAGAACCAATGGCCGCAGCCATTGGCGCCGGTCTGCCCATTACCGAACCCACTGCCAACATGATTGTCGATATAGGCGGCGGCACCACTGAGGTGGCCGTCATCTCGCTGGCGGGAATTGTCTATTCCAACTCAGTTCGGGTAGCAGGCGACAAAATGGATGATGCCATTCTCCACTATATAAAGAGGAAACACAACCTGGCCATAGGCGAGCACTCCGCCGAGGTAATCAAAACCACTCTCGCCGATATAATGCCGGAGGCCCCTCTCGAAACCATGGAGATAAAGGGCCGGGATCTGGTATCCGGTGTCCCCAAGACCCTCACCATTGATTCCGAGGAGGTGAAGGAGGCCATCACCGAACAGATTGACGCCATTGTCGAAGCGGTCAAGATGGCCCTGGAGCTGACCCCGCCGGAGCTCTCCGCCGATATAGTTGATCAGGGAATCATGCTTACCGGCGGCGGCGCCCTGCTCCGTAACTTTGACAAACGCCTTAACAAAGAAACCGGTCTGCCGATAATCATCGCCGAAGACCCGCTGTCGTCCGTTGTTCTCGGCTCCGGCAAAGCCTTGGAAAATATCGGGGTGTTAAAGGACATTATGATTTCATGATAGGGCTCTGGGCATGAGGAGAAAAAAGAAGCCGTCCCAGCCCGTCAAGCTTGTTCTGATTATTGCTGTCCTGATTCCCCTGATTCTGTATGTAGCTCTAACCTCAATCGGCCGGCGGGAATTCAATATGCCGCACCGCCTGGCGTTAGAGGTCATGGGGCCGGTGCAGGGGACTTTTACCAAGTCCATGTCCCTTGTTTCCGGCATCTGGCGGCATTATATCAGCCTGACTAAGGTAGCAGTTGACAATGACCGGCTGCGGCGTGAAATAGATAAATATCGTCAAAAAAATGCCGAATTCAGGGAAGCCGCCGCTCTTAACGGCCAGCTGCAAAAACTTCTTGACCTCGACAAACACCTTAAACTGCCCACTGTCACAGCAAGAATTGTAGGCCGAGACCCATCTCTGTGGTTTAAAACTCTGATAATTGATAAAGGCAGCACCTCAGGGATCAGTGCCGGAATGGCGGCGGTCACTCCGGACGGCGTCGCCGGTCAGGTAATAAATACCTCACCTCATTATGCCAAAATCATGGCAGCCACCGATCCAAATTCAGCTATTGATGCCATTGTCCAGGACAACAGGCTGCAGGGCATAATAAAAGGAGATGGCCAAAATTACCGTCTGCGTTATGTTTTAAAAAACAGCGTGGTCAAGATTAATGATACCATCATTACCTCTGGCCTGGGGGGGGTATTTCCCAAGGGGCTGGTAATCGGCACGGTATCAAATGTATTAAGGGCCCGCCGAGGGATGTTTCTACAGATCAAGGTAAGCCCCTCAGTCAATTTCCATCACCTGGAATATCTGACAATTATATTACGAGGCAAGCCAACACTTTAGCCTGAACGTCGTGATTATTTTACGTCTATAAGGGGCTCTTCCATATTTTCTATGCGTTTTATATTATTTTTATTTATGGGCTGTCTGTTTATCGGTCTGCAAACCACCATCTTCCAGGCCCTGCCCAAATGGATAGGAGTGCCTGATCTTCTTTTTCTGCTCATCATCTTTATCGCCCTCCGTGCCTCCATCACCCAGGGCGTACTGCTGCTGCTGATATGGGGCACCATCATGGGGGTGTTATCAGGTTATTTTTCCGGCCTTTACACCATCGCCTATCTCCTGATCTTTGTTATTGTCAAGGCCCTCTCCATGGGCCTGTCCATAGATGAAATCAACCACCAGCCCCCCATTATTGCCTTAAGCTATCTTCTGGCCAATGGGATTATTTATATCTTTTCCTCCATGCTGGCCAGCAGCAATCTCACTCCATGGCTATGGGGTGAAGTCCTGCAGCGTCTGCTGATTATAACCATCCTGGTGATTCCCGCCCACAAGATATTCAGCCTCCTCTGGGATATAGGCATTAACCATGAAGATAACGGCTTCCCCGCCATATTCAGGAATAAACAGGGGAACCGCCGTAGAACCATTAGACGTTAAAACAGATCACCTTGAAAAAATTCACCCCGGCCTCACTTCGAGATAAGAGCAAACAGAATTTAAATCAGCGGACTGTTATCTCCAGAATCCACCGCATGGATGAAAGCGAGCTCCAGGCCCTGAAGCGCCGAACCAATATCGTCATTTTTATCATCCTGGCCCTCTTTGGAATCCTCGTCGTCAGACTCTGGTTCCTGCAGATTCTGCGCGGCTCGCAATACCTTAAGATGTCAGAGAACAACCGCATACGTCTGCAATGGCTGCCCGCCCCGCGCGGTAACATTCTCGACCGCAACGGCAGACCCTTAATAGTTAACCGCCCCTATTTTAATGTTACCTGGAACAAAGAGGATGCCCCGGATCCAGAGTTGATTATCCGGAAAATGGCCGCGATACTGAAGGTTAATGTCAGCGAAATTCTAAAGAGAATAAGGGAGGCCGCTGATTACCCCCGCCATCTCCCCATTCTGCTCAAGGAGGATATCGACTGGCCGACTCTGGTCTACATTGAAAATCATCAATACGAACTGCCCGGAATCCATATCGAAACCCTGCCGTCAAGAAAATACAACTTCGGTGATCTCGCCTCTCATCTCGTGGGCTATCTCGGCAAGATTAATGAGAAGGAGTTAAAGAAGTTTGGCGACAGCTACCTGCCTTCCGACCAGATCGGCAAAATGGGTATTGAACGGATATATGAGAAATTACTGCGGGGTGAAAAGGGCCGCCGCTATGTTGAGGTGGATGTCCACGGCTTTGAACAGCGGGAAATAATGGAGCAGGCCCCTCTGCCGGGCAAGGATCTCAAACTGACCATCGACATTGGTTTACAGCAAACCGCTGAACGAGCCCTGCGGGGTAAGGCCGGGGCCGTGGTAATGATGGAGGTAAACAGCGGCAAATTATTGGTTCTGGCCAGCTCCCCCCCCTTGAAATTACAGGAATTCATCGGCGGTATTTCAAGTAAAAACTGGAAGGCCATGCTCAATAACCCCCTGAAGCCCTTTATAAACAAGACCATCCAGGGACAATACCCGCCAGGTTCCACCTATAAGATTGTTACGGCCCTGGCGGGCCTGAGTGAGGGAGTCATTACCCCGGATACAACATTTATCTGCACAGGCTCAATGCTGCTCTACGGCCGCCGCTATCATTGCTGGAAACGCTCAGGACACGGGGTGGTAAATTTAAAAAAGGCCCTGCGTGAATCCTGCGATATATACTTTTATCATGTCGGACTCAAGGTTGGGGTAGACAATTTAGCAAAATATGCCATAAGTATGGGCTTAGGCCATAAGACAGGGATCAATATGCCCAATGAAAAACCAGGCTTAGTGCCCACCAAGAGCTGGAAAAGACGACGTTACAAACAGGAATGGCAGGAGGGAGAAACCATGTCGGTGGCCATTGGCCAGGGATTTAATTTGGTAACTCCGCTCCAGATCTGTGAGATGACCGCCACCCTGGCCAATGGCGGTACCCGCTACCGGCCGCAGTTTGTCGAATCCATCATAGATGCCGATGGCAAAGTAGTAAGACCGTTCCGGCCCCGGATAGACGGTCACGCCCTGGGCAGTAAACATTTCCTGGCCCTGATCCGGGCCGGTCTGGTGGCGGCGGTAAATGAAAAGCACGGCACCGGTAGAGTTGCCAGGATGAAATCAATCCTGGTGGGGGGTAAGACCGGCACCGCCCAGGTGGTGAGACTGGCCCAATACCGCCATATAGCGGCCAAGGATATTCCCTATAAATACAGGGATCACGCCTGGTTTACCTGCTTCGCGCCCGCCGGTAAACCGCAAATTGCCATCACCGTCCTCATTGAACACGGCCGCCATGGCGGTTCCGAGGCAGCGCCCATAGCCAAGGCCTTATTAGAGCAATATTTTAACGGGAAAGAGGCTGAACATCCCACAGACAAATAATCCGCCATGTTCCAATTTGACCGCCGCCTGATCTTAAATTTCGACTGGATTCTCCTGCTTACCGTACTGGCCGTAATCGGCATGGGGCTGGTTAACCTTTATTCCGCCACCACCAACGGCTACACCTCATCGCATATCTTCATGAAGCAGATATATTTTTATATCATCGGCCTGGGCCTGGTTATCGCAATTATAAGCGTGGATTACCGGGTGCTGATTAGCTGGAACTATGTATTTTACGGGGTAATTATCCTGCTCCTGATCCTGGCCAAATTCTTCGGCAACAGCGCCGGCGGCGCCCAGCGCTGGATCAACCTGGGCTTTTTTAAACTCCAGCCCTCTGAACCTGCCAAGCTCGCCATGGTTATCTGCCTCGCCAGTTATTATTACCGGAAGGATACCGGTAAAGGCTTCAGCTTAAGGGAATTAATTGCCCCCGGTCTGCTGGCAGTTATCCCCTTTGTACTCATTGTAAAACAGCCTGATCTTGGTACCGCCCTGATGATCGCCATGATCGCGATATCCATGACGCTCTTTGTCAAACTGCGCTGGAGCACCTTAATCATCATCATTACGGCCTGTATAATTATTGCCCCGTTAGGCTGGAAGTTTGCCCTGAAACCATATCAGCAGCAACGAATAGAGACCTTTCTGCATCCGGAGGGCGACCCGTTAACCACCGGCTATCACATCATGCAATCCAAGATAGCAGTGGGCTCGGGCCGGGCCTTTGGTAAGGGATTTCTGAAGGGCTCACAGGCCCATTTGGATTTCTTGCCTGAGCATCATACCGATTTTGCCTTTTCGGTATGGGCGGAGGAGTTTGGTTTTACCGGTTCGGTGTTTTTCCTGGCCTGTTACACCTTTATGCTGCTGCTTGGCCTGAACATCGCCCTCTCAGCCCGGGACAAATTTGGCGTTCTCCTGGCCTTTGGCATAGTGGCTCTCATCTTCTGGCAGGCCTTTATCAATCTGGCCATGATCTTAGGACTACTACCGGTGGTGGGTATGCCTCTGCCTCTTTTCAGTTATGGCGGTTCCTCACTATTAACCAATATGGCCGGTATCGGCATACTCTTCAATATCCGCATGCGGCGTTTTATGGTTAAAACCACCTGAAGGAGTTCAGCATAAAACCGCCGGAAAACTGTTCTGAAATATTTTTACTGAACAGCCGGCTGCTGTTTGGCGCGTTTTTGCAGCTGAAGTGGAAAGGTCAACACCGTGGAGGTGGCATCACTTAAAATATTAATTCCACCGCTGCGCAGAATTATTCCCACATAAAGATTAACTATGCCGGCTGAGTTTTTATTCTTGGCATCCGCCGCCGGTTTTTTTATGGGCCCAAGTTGATAGTCTGCGATATAGCCGTCAATCTTCCTGGTACGCCAAAGCTCAGTGAGGCCTATGCCGTTCCAAGTCAGAGCGTAAATCTCTCCGCTGGGATAACTCTTATGTTTATTCATGATCCGGGAGGCGGATGACAGGTTTCTATTAATAATTATATCAGGGCGCCCGTCATTATTTACATCACGAACAATTATACGGGCCGGAACATATATCCTTGGCGGCTCATAGGAATCATTTTCCAGATCCTTATTTATATCATCAAATCCGATACCACCAAGATAGGTAGTGGTGCCGCCATAATAATCATCGCTGACCCACATAACCTTGCCGCTGGGACGCAGAACAAGAATTTTATCGCCATGGCTGATAGCCACCACCTCATTACGACCGTCACCCTCTAAGTCGACTATGGAAAAATCAAAAAGGTTAACCCCGTTAACCGGCACCATGCCGGTCTTAACAAGCTGGCCGTTTTTTAGCTTAAGGCGGCAAATTCCAGGGGCCAGCAGAGTTCCAAAACCAGCTTTCTGACCGGCCAGCACCCGCCCCTCGCCAGGGATATTAATCGCCCTTATATACCATCTCTGGTTTTCGGCCAGCTTAACAAAATTCTTGCCATTCCATTCCAGGATAAAAGAATTGGGGCGTTTGGCATCGGCGGCGCTGACGTATATTTCCTGCCGGCCATTTTTATTCAGATCAGCCATGGTGATGGCGTGAATAGCATAACGTTCAGACGTTGACATCTGCCATATTTTTTGAAAACGATTGCCCAGCCGACGAAAGATTCTGATCTCATGTTTGGCCGCCAGGACAAATTCAGCTTTACCATCGCCGTCAACATCGCCAACATCCATGGCCACCAGGCCAAAACGGAAGTTCTGACTCTTTGAAAATCCAAAGAGCCCGGTGATTACCCCCCTCGGCCGCAAAAGACTGCTGCCGTAACCGCCCTGAAGGCCGGTCCGAAAGGCAAGCTCCGGATTGGCGGTCTGATAGGGAGAAGCGGCAGCAGCCGGGGCGGTAATTGCCGCAACCCGCGGGGCAGGAGCGCTCAGAGCTGTGGCCGGTCTTTTCTTGCCAAAAACCTTTTCGGCAATATCCCAGCTCAGAGAATCAACCGCCTTTATAATTCCACCCTCTGCAGCGGCTGTGGCATAAAATTTCCTGCTCTGGCCGCCCTGAGTAGAGACAAGCGTCACATCAAGCGAATAGCTGCCACCAAAGACCGTCATACTGCCCTTCAGTGTATAATCGGCCCCAGATTCCGGGGGTACTACATTTACCCCGGCATTATCAGCAAGACGACTGGCCAGCATTGACCTTATCCCGCTTTTAAGATATGACATATCTTTAGCGGCATTAATAGTAAATGGTTTAATGGCTACCGTGGGCGGAGCCGCCAGCACCGGGAGAGCAAAGGAGATGACCAGGGCGGCAAGAGCGTAAATCTGCAAAAATCGTTTAGAATTCATAGTATTATTCTGGCTGTGGTTAACTTTAAACCTTAAAATAAAAAGGCATATCGGCCTAACTACCCGGCAGGAAAGGTAACTATTCAGCAGCACCCCATCTTCGTTCATTCGGGACTTCTCGAATACAAAAGTATGCTTCGAAGTCCCGAATGAACGA
>CAZZJP010000073.1:0-8846 GCA_964654555.1 uncultured Desulfobulbia bacterium | reverse complement strand
TAACAGCCCATGACAAAGGGCATTTCCCGGCCCTCCTCGTTGAGAAACGTGGCATGCAGGGCCTTGCTGTAGGCGGTGCCCAGTTTAAAGATATGCCCCACTTCAATGCCGCGGGTAAGCTGCAGTGCCGCCCCACACTGCGGACAGCGGTCATCTTCGGTAATTACACGCAGGTCAGCCACCCTTTCAATTTCGAAATCCCGGCCGTGATTGGCATTGATAAAATGATGGTTTTTCTCGTTGGCGCCAATGGCGAAATTACTTAAGCTCATAACCTCGCGGTCTGCCACCAGGGGCACCTTAATCCCCACCGGGCCAATATAGCCGCTGGGTACGTCCACAGCGTCAAAACATTCCTGGTCAGAGGCCAGTTCCACCTCATCTACTTTAAGGAAGTTCTTTAATTTGACCGGCTGGACTTCATGATCACCGCGCAGGAGAACAGCCACAGGCTTGCCATCGGCCATGAAGATCATGGTCTTGACTAATTGCCGCGGCGAAATACGTAAAAATTCCGTAACCGCCGCCACCTTACGTTTGCCGGGAGTAGTTACCTTCTCCATGGTCAGGAACTCCGGATTCTTAAGGGCAGACGGCGGCATGCAGGCGGCCTTCTCCATATTGGCAGCGTAAGAGCATTTGGGGCAGATAACCAGGGTGTCTTCACCGGTGGCGGCCAACACCATAAACTCGTGGGAGAAGCTGCCGCCAATGGTGCCGGTATCGGCCTCTACGGCCCGAAATTTAAGGCCGCAGCGCTCAAAGATACGGTGATAGGCGTAACGCATCTTCTCGTAGGTCGCTAAAGCCGCTTCGTCGTCGGAGTCAAAACTGTAGGCGTCCTTCATGATGAATTCCCGGCCCCGCATCAGACCGAAACGGGGCCGGATCTCGTCCCGGAACTTGGTCTGGATCTGATAAAGGTTCAAAGGAAGGGAGCGGTAAGAATGAACGTTATTACGTACCAGATCGGTGATAACTTCTTCGTGGGTGGGCCCCAGACATGATTCCCGCCCATGACGATCCCGGAAGCGCAAAAGCTCCGGCCCGTATTTTTTCAGCCGTCCGGATTCCTCCCAGAGATCAGCGGGCTGCACCATGGGCAGCAGCACTTCCTGTGCTCCGGCGGCGTTCATCTCCTGTCGGACAATACGCTCAATTTTCTTTAAAACGATTAGACCCATGGGTAGATATGAATAAATACCGCTGCTTAATTTTCTGATAAAGCCGGCCCGCAACATCAATTTATGGCTTACCACCTCGGCCTCGGCCGGATTTTCCCGCAAAGTGGGAATGAGCATTTCACTAAAACGCATAATTTTTTCCTTTATTCTTCGTAACTATTCTTCTTCCATTTTTTTTAATTCTTTCACAAAGGTCGCGAATAATTTATCCTCTGGCACCTTCTTGAATAATTTGCCTTTCTTGAAGATAATTCCCAGGCCGCTGCCGCCGGCCAGGCCCAGATCCGCCTCCCGGGCCTCCCCAGGGCCGTTGACCACGCAGCCCATAACCGCGATTTTCAAGTTGGTTTTAACGGTCTGGATATACTCCTCCACCCGCTCTGCCAGGGAAAAGAGATCAATCTGGCAGCGGCCGCATGTTGGGCAGGAGATCAACTCCGGCCCCCGTTCCCGAATATGCAGAGCCCGCAGCAACTCAAAGGCCACCCTTATTTCCTCCACTGGATCACGGGTCAGAGAAATACGAAAGGTATCGCCGATGCCCTCGGCCAGCAGAAGGCCCAGAGCAACACTTGATTTAACCGTACCGGCGATAAGCCCCCCGGCCTCGGTAACACCAAGATGCAGAGGATAATCGCAGCGGGCCGCCAACGCCCGATAAGCCGCCACCGTCAACATGGCATCCGAGGATTTAACCGAGATTTTGAGGTTGGTAAAATTCTGCTTCTCAAGGAGCGCAACATTCCTCAGAGCACTTTCCACCAAGGCTTCCGGGGAAGGGCCGCCGTAACGGTTAAGAATGTCCCGCTCTAAAGAACCGGAATTTACCCCTACCCGAATAGCCGCCCCATGTTTTTTAGCCGCCTCCACTACCTTGGCCAGTTTTTCGGCCCCGCCCAGATTGCCAGGATTGATCCGTACGGCATGGGCACCATTTTCCATACTGGCCACTGCCAGCCGCCAGTCAAAATGAATATCAGCAATAAGAGGAATACTGATTACCGCTCTGATCCGGGCAATGGCCAGCGCCGCCTCCATGTCCAGCACCGCCACCCGGATAATCTCACAGCCAGCCTCGGTTAAGCGTTCTATCTGATTAACGGTGGCCGCGATATCCCTGGTATCAGTGTTGGTCATGGACTGCACCACGATTGGCGCTCCAGCACCGATGGCTACACCGCCCACCTCTATCGGTCTTGTTTGTTTTCTAACAATCATTCTCGCCCCGTGAGTTTAAGAGGATTTTATCTCGCTGATTACAGATAAATTTTTAATTATAATCATTTGCGAACACTCCCGCACTACCTACTTTATGCTCTATGATTATTTTCTACCCGTATTAAAAGGTTCTTCTTAAGCCTTAATAATTTAGAATTAAACGACTTTTCTTAGTCCACGATTTTATCTTTGTTGAAATTATTACCAAAAAATAATATGATAAATTAATTTTTTAGAGCAATGGACTTTTAGAAAAATTTTGCCTGCCACCAAATTCCAGAAACCATATGCCGCCATCTAAATCTCACCAGCCCCCCCCCCTCAAGGTTCTTATTGTTGATGACGAATCCCTCATTCGTTGCGGGCTGGAAAAATTTGTCAAAAATGAGGGCTTTACCGCCTTCACCGCCGGTTCAGGCACTAAAGCTCTGAAGATTATAGAGGATAAGGAACCGGACATAGTTCTCCTTGACATGAAGTTGCAAGACTCCATCGACGGTCTGGAAATCCTAAAGGTCATTAAAAGCTCCCGGCCGGAGATTATAGTTATCATGATCAGCGGCCAGCGGGAGTTATACAGCGCCGTTACCGCCATGAAGCTGGGGGCCAGGGATTATCAGGAAAAGCCCATTGATTTTGACAAATTAAAAGAAACCCTTGATAATATCAGGGAAGAGATGTCCTCCACTAACGGAGCGGAACCGGGAGAATCGCAATGCGTCAGTGAAAAGATGAGAAAGGTCTTTGCCATCACCAAACGGCTGGCCGTGAAATCAGACCTCACCATCCTTATTCTTGGCGAATCAGGCACCGGGAAAAACTATCTTTGTCAGAAAATTCACGAGATGAGCAACCGCCGGGATTACCCCTACCTGCAGATCGGCTGCTCTAACATCCCCGAGCATCTCATTGAGAGCGAACTGTTTGGTTATGAAAAAGGGGCCTTTACCGATGCCAAAAACTCCAAAAAAGGACTGATTGAGGCAGCCAATGGCGGCACCGTACTCTTAGACGAACTGGGAGACATGCCCTATCAGTTTCAATCAAAGATCTTAAAGCTCCTCGAAGAGAAGTCCTTCCGCCCCATAGGTGGCCTGGATGATATACCTGCCGATGTCCGCATCCTGGCCGCCACTAATCATGACCTTAACGCCCAGGTTCAGCATAAAGAATTCCGTTTAGACCTCTTTTACCGTTTGAACATCGCCACGATTGAACTTCCACCGTTACGGGAAAGGTTAGAAGATATCCCGGTTTTGACAGACTCCTTCTTAAAAACTTTCTGCCAGAAATACGATACTGGCAGCAAAACTATCGACGATAAGGGGATGAAAATTCTCCAGAATCACTCCTGGCCCGGGAACGTCCGGCAGTTAAAAAACCTCGTGGAGAAATTAGTTGTTCTTTCAGACAGCGAGATTATCGCAGTAGAGGACATCAAGGAAAATCTGGATGGTATCCTGGTTGAGATCCCGGCTGCTAAGGAAATGGGATTACCAACCGATCTTTCCCTGGAGGCCATGGAGGAGCGTTTTATCCGTAAGGCCATGGATAAAAGCGGCGGTAATCAACGCAAGGCCGCAGATCTTTTAGGTCTTTCACGCGACGCCCTGCGTTACCGCCTCAAGAAGATGGGCTTGTAACACCGCCCCGGTCTGTTATCTGTCCGTAACTGTTCAGCGGTTATCGACAGAAGCCTTACATGTCTACATGCTGGCTATCCCTGTTTGAATGGGAAGCCATTCAGTTTTTCATGGGTAGGTGACATTGTTATGAATTTTGCGATGACAAATCAGGGTGCATGAGCCGCTGAATTTACCCTTATCAATGTATATGGGTGTTGTATTGCCAGAAATGGGGCTCACTACATTTCTATCAAAATTAATCAGGTGGGTGTGGTCGCCTGAAACGCCATCATCCACAACGCCGTGTGGATCGTGGCAGTCTGAGCAGGTGGCACCAATTCTGAGATGACCGCTATGCCCTCCCCTCATCATACCGCCCCCACCGCCGCCCATACCGCCGCTGCGTTTTTGAAAGCTAACATCGGACAGTATACTTGCCCGGTCATGACAGCGGTAGCAAAGGGCGTAGGCGGCATAACTTTCCCGCGTACCGTCCAGGGTCTCATAGCGCTCCCGCAGCAGGTGGGGGTAAATAGAGCCATGCGGCCCCCTGGGCCCTGTTCCCCCTATACGGGGGGTCTCATCACTATCATGGCAATCCGTGCAATATATCCTTGAGGAGGCATTCATGCTCTGATCCAGTGAGGTTGAACTCGGCAGGCTGGGAACATTGGGATTAACGCCAATCCCCATAACCGGGTGAAAGGATGGGTTAGTCACCGCCATATCGAGACGACGGTTGGTGATGGTGGGGTTGGTCTGCGGGCTGTAGCGGCTGATCGCCGCGGTAATGCTGGTTGTATCACCATGGCATTTAAGACAAATCTGATACTCGTATATCGCCGGGATTACTGCCGCCCCCAATTTATCCACTCCCGAAACATTCTGGGTTATACCGCTGACAAAGGGAGCTTTGGCCGTAATTAAAGGGTTTACGGTGTGGGGATTGTGACAGTCCTGACATTCTACATGGCCGGTGACCTGGGTCGGATTTTCCGTGGGATCATGCGGGGTGCCGCTTATATCGCCAATGGCCGCCATCTCCACCGGGTGATGTGAAATTTTGGCAAATTGAGCGGCAATATTTTTGGCCCCAAGGTCACCGTTATGGCAGGCGTAGATACAATTTTTTTCCTCTTTTCGATACTTGAGCAGGCGCTGGGGGCCACCGGCATTATGGGGGGTATGGCAGTTCTCACAGCCATTATCCGCCACGGTATTGCGGGCGTGCGATCCAAGACGGGCGTTAACCGGCCAGGGGTTAGGTCCCGTACCGTTCCAGGTATTGGTGACCGTAGCATGAGCCGAGGTAGTCCAGCCCGTCCGGCCATGACATTTAAGACATAGAGCCGTCTTGTTATTATCCACCGCGAGGAACATGCCAAAGGTATTGTCGTGGGGATCATGGCAGGTGGTACACTGAATCACGTCCCCATTCTCAAACTGGAGGTCGGTTGGCCGGGGCTTCAACTGAGGGTTTTGGGCCAGACCTTCGGAATACGGAAAGGAAAAGGGATGATCGTCCCGCAGATCCGTGCCAAGGAGCGAAGGGCGGCCGGTGAGTTCCATATTCATACTTATGCCGCCGGTAACACTTTTTACCTCTCCCAGGGCGATGGTGCCGTCATGGCAGGAGAGGCAAAGCCGGGATGAGCCGGTGGGTTGGGACAGGCTGACATTAAAGGTGGTACTGTTGTAAGTCTGATAATTTACGCCATGGGTGATCTCCCGGTTCCAGAGCGGCGTATTGGGGGTGGCGTTATGAGGGGTATGGCAGAAGATACAGATTCTGGTCTCAGTTAAGGCGTGAATTGGCCCTGGTCCGGTTACTGACAGATTATGCTTGGTGTTCAGAATACCGCTGTTATCGGCGTTGGCCGTTACAGGCAACAATAGGGCGCATACCAAAAAACTAATAAACCATTTCATCATTGTCTCCCCGGCAGTTTAATCATGCAGAGTGTAAATCTGTATCCTTTTGTTATAGGTATCACAGACATATAATTTTTGAGTTTTATGATCAATAAATATCCCCGATGGCAGCCAGAATTCACCCGGCCCGGTGCCGCGGCCGCCGAAGGACAGTAAATACTCACCGCGTATATCAAAGAGCTGCACCCGGTCAAACAGGGTATCAACCACATATATTATCCCTTTACGGTCTACGGCAATCCCCTTGGACATGGCAAAATCCCCCGAGCCATTGCCATGATGGCCGAAGACTGCCAACACCTTGTTTCGGGGAGAAAACACCTGCACCCGAAAATTCATGGCGTCATTAACATATATCCGCCCCTGGGCGTCAGAGGCGATATGGGTGGGGAAGTTAAATTCTCCCGGCTCTTTGCCTCGTTCCCCGATATGGCCGCGATAATTTCCCTGCTTATCAAATATCTCCAGACGATGAGCCGTGGTATCGGTAACGTAGAGTAAATTGTTGTCCGGTCGGATAGTAAGCCCCGTTGGCCGCTTTAAGGTAGTATTGCCAGTGGCAGAAATCCCTTGAACGAAATCGCCCCGCTGGTCAAAAACAAAAATTTGCCGCCAGGTAGAGTCAGAAACATAGAGCCGCAAATCAGCACCAAAAATAACACTAACCGGCGATTTCAGTCTCAACTTACCGGCATGAGTCAGGAGCATATAACGCTGCTCAGAGGGGATATAGAGATGCACCCCGGTGAGGGCGGCATCGGCAATGGCTAACCGGCCATCGCTGCCCACAGCCACGGCCACCGGCTTAATGATCTGACCGCTATCCCCGCGGCCGAATATCCTGGTAAACATAGATTCGCCGGTGGGCTTAAAAGCCGAAAGTGTCCCGTCATAGACAATTTTTACCGGGCTGGGCGGCGGCGGCCATTGTAATTTGGCTGGGGAGTTTAGTTGATAGCCCCATTTTACCGGGGCACAGGCGGTAAGAAAAAGGGCCGCCAGCACAAAAACAATGTAGACAAGTCGATTTTTCATGGTTTCAGATCCACAAATTCTATTTTAGCGCCTTTGGGTAATTGTTTACGCCAGGCGGCGAGCAGGGCCTGCTTTTTGCGGCCCATGATCTCATTTTTTAGATAGCTTTTCACCATTTTGAAGGTCTTGTTCCGGGCGGGTTGATAGCCGGTCAGCTGGACGAGATAAAGATTACCGTTCATTTTAATGGGCTTGGATATTTCATATCTCCCCAATTTTTTGGCGGCTGCATATAGTGCTTTGTCTGCCGTTTTGCTTAAGTGAATATTTTTCTGCACCACAAACGTACCATTGGTCTTCAATTTTTCCGGATGATTATTGTCCTTTTTGATAATCTCGCTTCTCACCTGCAAAACCTGTCGTATAGTACGCGGATCATTGGGAGCACCAAAAAAGAGAATTTTGTTGACCTGGACATTCTCCGGGGCATGGAAATAAGCCCGCCCCTTGGTGTAGGCGGCTTTGAGATCATCCTCGGTTATTTTGATCTTAGGATCTATATTTTTACGGATATATCCCCTCACCGTTAACATGCGGCGGATCTGCTCCTCAAAGGCGGCCCGATTTTTCATACCATTGGCTCGTAGATATTTCTGCAGACCTTTATCGCCTCCCATGGTCTGAATTTGAGCTTTAGTGATCTTCTTGACCTCGGCCGCACTGATCTTGATGCTCTGGGCTGCCTTCTGATAGGCCAGCTCTTCCATAATTAGCTGTTTAAGCGACTCATTCTTAATCTTCTGGGCCAGAAACGGGGTGATTTGGCGCCTCCCGTATCGTTCCATGGTCAAATCATATATTCTGTCCATTAATTGGGCCATATTAATCTTCGCCCCATTGACCCGCGCCACAACTATAGAGGCGGCATCGCTGTGCCCCATAACCTTGTCAACAGGCGGGCTGGCAGGTTTAGCGGCCATTGCCGTTTGACTGCTGGAGAGTAAACCCGCGGCCGTTATCAGTATGACGGCTCCCAAATAAAGCCAGTATTTTGCTACTTTTTGTATCATTATATTCTCCATAGTTTTAGCCAATCCTAAAACAAGATCCGTCTTACCTTTAAAAATATTTTTGAATTCGTATCCACCCTTCTGTTCACTTGATCGGTTGCCCCCACCTCTCCGCGTTGATCATTGATGGAATAATCCCCGTTAAGACTGATGGTAGTCGCGCCAAATATCCAGTTTCGTTCAGCGTTGAATATATAATATAGGTTTTTGGTATTAATACCATTAGTTAAATTTTTGCTCAGACTGTATCTGCCCTGTACGGAAGCGGTACATTTTATATAGGGAATAACCCCATACAGTTTGAGAGTATTAGAGTAGGTATCGGTATCATCCTTATAATAGTTTATATTTTGCCACAGGCCCTTGTCATCAAATTGATACTCGGGGGCATTACCGCGCCTGCTGACAAGTGAGGTGCTGAAGTTATAATGAATACCGGTGAGCGGCACCGGCCCGGAGAAAGAGATGCCGGTATTGAAATGCCATTCAACATCGTGTTTGGTAAAAGTGCTGGCATCTTCGCCGTGTACGTCATCCCGTTTGTAGATGACCCACCAACCGCTGTATAGATAGTTGGTTATTTTACGGCCATCGTTATATGAGGTTTCCAGATGCCAGCGCCGTTCGTAAAAGTCATTGCCGTCTAACCATGTATAGGCGTTCTCAACCTTAAAGGGTTTTGCAGTCCATACTAAGTCAATATAATCACGAGTAACCTGTGGTTGCAAGTCTTCAAAACCTGAATTACCCTTGAGAAATTTTTCTTTGGTCAGAGAATATTCATAGGCAGAAGAAAGACGATTATTGAGCAGGCTTAAATTGACGCTGAAGCGGGTGGTGTT
>CAZZJP010000072.1:0-8880 GCA_964654555.1 uncultured Desulfobulbia bacterium | reverse complement strand
CGGCGGATAAGAGCCGACAGATGGCATCTCCCAAAACCGCCTGGCGGCCGTGGCCGATACTGAGCGGCCCGGTGGGATTAGCGCTGACAAATTCCACCAGCACCCTCTTCCCGGCTCCCGCCGCCTCTGGCCCATAATCCTTACCCCGGCGGCAGATATCCGGCAGTACCCCCTGCCAGACCTCATTTTTAAGAAAAAAATTAACAAATCCCGGCCCAGCAATTTCTATCTTGTCAGTTAGGTCACATTCCTTGTTCAACATCTCCATTAGACGGCCGGCCAGCTCCCGAGGATTCTTCCGGGCCCGGCCGGCGGCCACCAGGGCCAGATTGGTGGAAAAATCTCCCTGACCGTCATGTTTGGGTTTCTCAATGGTATAGGCGGCGGCTTCAGCCGGCCAGATACCCTCTGCAACCCCGGCCGCAAAACAGCGATCCAAAATTTCTTTTAAGCGTTTCCGTATCATATATAATCCATCAAATATAGCGCCGTTTATTATTACTGCCAAAGAGGCAGAGAACTTCGTAATTAATGGTACCCATCCAGGACGCTATCTCATCGGCCGTGATTTCGTCCTCTGCCGCGCCGCATTGCTGCCGTCCCATGATCACCACCTCATCACCAGTTTCAACCCCTGGAATCTCGGTTACATCCGCCACACAGGCGTTCATACATATCCGCCCCCTGACCGGTGCCCGGCGGCCTCTGATCAACACCGAAGCCCTGCCGCTCAGAAAACGTAAATAGCCATCGGCATACCCCAGCGGCAGAACCGCGAGGCGTGACGGCACCGTGGTCTTAAATATATGGCCATAACTTATACCATAACCGGCCGGCACATCTTTGAGCTGAATTATCCGGCTCTGAAAGGACATGACCGCCTCCAGCCCCGCGGATTTCAGAGGGTCAGCAAGCGGGCTGTAACCATAGAGGGCAATACCAAGACGTACCATATCATGATGAGTATCGGCAAAACGGATAAGAGCGGCAGAGTTGGCAATATGGCACATAACCCGGCGGCCGATGGTCAGCTCGCTCAGCTGATGACGGAAGATTTCATCCTGCGCCCTCGTTATCCCCTGGTTGTCGGTATCTGCCAGGGGGAAATGCGCCATAATTCCGTCTAAATATACCCCAGGCAGACTTTCAATTTCTCTGACATAGGCCTGCAGCTCCATGGGCATGATTCCCAGGCGCCCCATCCCCACATCCATCTTCAAATGTACCCCGATTTGAACCGCCCGCCTCACGGCCGCGGCCGACAGGGCTCGGATATTCTCAAGCTCAAAAACCACCGGGGTCAAATTATAATCAATTAAGGATTCCACCTCAGCACTGCCGAGAAGAACAAGGATAGTGCCCTTAATCCCGGCCCGCCGCAATGATACACCCTCCTGGGGAGAGGCAACCCCGAAATAACCGGCACCGGCAGCACTCAGGGACTCGGCAGCAGGCACAAGACCATGACCATAGGCATCTGATTTAACCATGGCCAGCACCGCGGTATCCGGTCCTGCCATTTTTTTGACTAACTGGAAATTGTGACGTAAGGCGGTAAGATTGATGGAGACTCTGTTATATGCTGAAAGAGACATGAATTTTTCCTGACTACCAACGGCCCGGCGAAGGGCTTAGTACCTTAAGGAGCTATCTTCTTGAAACCATCCCATAGTACCCGGCTGGAGAAAAAAAGCGCCCAGCCAATGGCGGCATAGATAATCCCCACTAAAGAACGGGGCGCGCTGGAGGTGCGCAGAAGCCAGCCAAGAAATATCATCAGGGCAATGAGTCCCCACATTTTTACGGTATAAACCCCGCCCAGGCAGTTACCATCATTCTTGGTACTCAAACGGCGCAGATTTTCTTTAGCCGCCTTATCAAGCATGAAGATTGACTTCACCGAACCAATAGCCATCGCCGGAAACAAGAGCCAGAGCTGACCGACACCGCGCAGAAAAAGACTGCCGCGGATAAAGAGCATTATCCCCACCGCACTCCAGACAAAGGCCGCCGCAAAATGAAAGACCCGCCGTGATACCCCTGGTTTAAGTCTTGCCAACACAATTCTTCCCCCACACCGCCTTAAGTAAAAACAAGAGAGGCCTGTCTCCCTGGAAACTGGAAGACAGGCCTACAGGCGCAACCTATGAAGAAAGAATAAATCAGTCCTCACTTACGGTAATAGCACCTTCAGGACAGGTCTCAACGCAGGTCTCACAACCTAAGCACTCGTCGATATTAACCGGCTCAGAGTGACCGTCAACCAGTTCGAGAACCTGAGCGGGACAAGCGTTAATACACTCTTCACAACCTGTACATTTATCTTTGTCAACTTCTACATTCCACATAACTTTTCCTCCAAAAAATTTTAAAAACTATAACAACGAAAAACGCTGCCATAAACTTCCACCCTTAAAGTACTATATCCACATAATGCACGGCATCTTTTTTGTCAATAAAAAATAGCCGTGCTTAACTTACAATTTACCAACACAGCAGCACTTTAGCCTTGACCTTTACGAACCAAGTTTTTATTCTGCTGGCAATATTTTTCAGGGAGCCGCTTCAAGGACATGCCATGATGCCCATTTAGCGGTGGCTCCTGATTCCTCCGCCATTAAAAAGCAGGGGAAATGGCAACTCTATCTACTGAAATCGACGACCACAGTTACCGACAAGGAAACAACATGAAAATCAAGCAGGACAAATCGCACCAGATCAGGCAGGAGCATAAACCGCTCGAGAAACAGGAAGAAAGGGCTTTACGTTCTGAAAGGGCCATGGTCGCAGGCATAATGGAAGGCAGCCCCAAGGCCGTGGGCGTAGCGGTAATCAGACTTGAATGCGGCTGCCGTAAAATGGCCGCTGTGGCAAGAGACGGTGAACCGGCCAGCAAGGTCATCATGTATCGGGACAAAGCCGAGTCCATCTGCCCCAAATGCAAGAAGGATAATGGGGCCTTCAGCCGGGTCACGAAATCTTTTATAGACTGGCAGGACAACGAATTAAACGACGACCTGAAGATGGAGCTTACCATAAAGGTCTTAGGCAGCAGCGCTGTAGTCCAATAACAACCACTGCCCCGCCAAAAAAATGCCACGTCCAAAAAAGCAAAGACATTGCGAATGCCGTATGAGCGGCAAGGCCTTTAAACCCACCGGTATTCCCATGGGCAGATTGACTCGAATCTCCATGGGCAGAGACGAATTGGAAACCTTGCGTCTCTGTGACCTGGAAGCTCTCACCCAGGAGGAGGCCGGATACCGGATGAAAATTTCCCGCGGCACGGTGCAGCGCCTCTTAAAAAGCGCCAGAGCCAAAAGCGCCAGAGCCCTGAGCCAAGGGGCGGCTATCATCTTCACTGACCCCTGACCAGCCTCACAAAGCCCTCGGCCCATTCCGGTGTTCCCAAGGCATGCACATGAGTATAGAGGGCCAGGCAATTCTTATAAACCAAACCATCGCGGCCACGGGCAAAGCCTATCCCCCGTTGTACCGCAAAGGCCATATTTTCTTTTTTCACCGCACTGCTTAATACCTTGCTGTATCTGAATTCATGCCCCTTAATCACTGAACCGGGGGCGTAAACCGCATTATTCGCCAGAGCCTCTAAAATAGTATAGCCATGAGCCTGCGGTTTTTTCTCCATCCGTAAACGTACCGGGTAGACGCCGGTAAGATCATAAGATTGGCCGCCGACCTCTAGGCTTTCGCAGAGATAAATCAGGCCCCCGCACTCGGCATAGACCGGCATTCCGCCCTCCACCCGCTGACGCAAATCATGCCGAAAGGCAGAGTTGGCGGCTAATTGAGCCACGCTGGTTTCCGGAAAACCGCCGCCAATATAAAGACCGTCTATTTCAGGAAGGGCGGCGGCCCGCAAGGCGTTAATTTCAACTAACTCCGCCCCGCACTGCTCCAGAGCCTGGAGATTTTCCGGATAATAAAACTGGAAGGCCGCGTCTCTTATTACCCCGATTCGAACATGCCGCTCCTTACTAAGACGCTGTGGGGCAGTGTCCTCTCTACCGTCAGCCATCGGCTCAGCAAGAGCAAGCACCGCCTCGAGATCTATATGCTCCCGAATCATGGCGGCCAGTTTTTTTACCGCCTCCTCAGCTCCCGCGTATTCCGGGCAGGGCGTAATCCCGATATGACGCTGCGGAAAAACATCACTTGATAAACGGGGAATCGCTCCCACCACCTGCACGTCAGTATAATATTCCACCGCCTGCCTGATAACCCGTTCATGACGCGGAGAGCCTATCCGGTTCAGCACCAGTCCCCGAATAGCTATATCGCTGCCCAGCTGCTGACAGCCAAGCACCAGGGCGGCCACGGTTCTGGTCATCTTGGTACAGTCAACGGTTAGAATTATCGGCAGGTGCAGAATGGCGGCCAATTCAGCGCTGCTGTAACTGCCATTCAAGTCCACTCCATCAAAAAGGCCGCGATTCCCCTCGACTATAGCGAGTTGAGTCCCCGCGGCATGCTCAACACAGGACTGCCTGATCAGTGCGGCCGACATCAGATAAGGATCGAGATTATGACATGGGCGGCCAGCGGCGAGTTGCAGCCAGCCGGCATCAATATAATCCGGCCCTTTTTTAAAAGGGGCTATGCGCATCCCCTGCCCGACCAGGGCCGCGGTAATCCCCACCGCCGCCACACTCTTACCCGAGCCGCCGCTTAAACCGGCCACCATAATTCCCTTAGGAGGATTTGCTGTAAGATTCATCATATTCTAAACCTTGAAAGAGATAATTCCCTGCTGCTTCAAAAAAATGGCGGCTATTTAAATTGCACCTGAATAAGTTCCATACTGAAGTTTCACCGTTCTTATTCACTCTTTAATGGTAACTATTCAGGTAACTATATTTATCAACATACCCACATTAAAAAATGGCTCTTTAATATACCCCGACATCCACAAAAAGAAAAAGGCAAAATGGACAAGTTTATCTCCCCCGCCCTTGAAAAAGTTCTAAAGCATGATTACCAGTTGTCTAATTGTCAGGCAGATCAGCACCAGATAGAGCGTCTTTTACCCCCATACCGACAGCGCCCATACAGCCGATATAAAGAAATGGCAATAACGATAAGACCAATAAAGGAACAGACCATGAAAGAAATAAATGCAGAACTTGCCAGCGCCATTGCCGATCTTGAGAGAGAATGTCAAGAATCACCCGCCTCAGTACGCGCTCACCATCATCTTGGCCTGGTTTACCGCCAGGCGGGGCGCTTAGAAGAAGCGGCGGAGAAATTAGAAAAGGCCATTGAATTAGATGACCAGGCCGGTGAATCATATGTCAATCTCGGTGCCATTTATTTTGAAATGGGTCTCTTAGACAAGGCCTTGGCTCTTAATAAAAAGGCCCTGGTTCAATTAGTAAAACCGGCTCAGGCCCATGTCAATATCGGCTTAATTCATCAACATCGAGGCAATTTTCAGGAGGCCGTTAATTCCTACCAGAAGGCTACGGTTCATGACCCCGAATTTGGGATGGCCTGGGTAAATCTGGCCTCAGCCCAAATCATTGAGGGGGATTACCAGGGGGCTCTCGGTTCGGCCCGCAAAGGGGTTGAGCTTAACCCCGATTTTGCCATGGCCCACAATAATCTCGCAGTCGCCCTGTACTTTAGCCAGGACTACGAAGAGGCCCGTGCCGAACTAAATAAAGCCATTGCCCAGGGTTATCAGCCGGAGCCCAAGTTTGTTGAAGCCTTAGAGCAAGAATTATAATGAGCAAGAGTAACAGCCAGACAATAAAGCCCTGGTGTCCATTTTGCGGCGCCAATATTCCACCGCCTGTTGAGCCGCGGCAGCGCAAGATGGATGAATTCAAGCTTGGACAGTGCCAATGCGGAGCCTTATATGTCAGCGACCCCACCGGTCACAACGTCGGAGCCGCCATGGTTGAATGCCTGGTTCGGGCCTGCGATGACAACTGGGATCTGGCCTGGGATCTCGATGCCGATGAGGATTACCTCACCAACCGCCTGGATAATTACGATGAGCTGACCCATCAAATTATCGAGACCAGAAATCTTGACGGCCGGGCGGTGAGAGGTGTTTTATATTTCGTGCGGGTGAACAGCGACATTAAGGAACTAACCGCCAAGATCAGCAAAAAGGGGAACAAGGCCGCGTCCCCGCCGGCCGTCACCGGCATTCCAGCCATGGAGCCTTTACGAGACCCGGCCCGTAAAAAGCAGCGGGCCACTAAGCGCATGGTCAAGGAATTGGCAGGTAAAGAAGATATTTCAGCTTTGGTGGATCTATGTTTTGACGACAAGCGTACCATTCGCTTCCTGCAACGCCTCCTTTACGAGGCGGATTATGATCAGCGCATGCGTTATATCAACGTCATCGCTCAGGTTCTCGGACGCTATTCGACCCGAAATCCAGGGACAATCAGCGATCTCCTCCACCGTCTTTATGAGGCCTGTTCCGATTCAGCGGCCAGTCATTGGGGATTAGTGGAGGCCATTGGAGCTATTATTGCCGAACGTCCCGATATATTCGGGGCCTTTACCCGCCATCTGCTTATGTTTCGAGATGTCCCGGCCACCAGGGTCTCCGTTCTGTGGTCTTTGTCGGAAATTGCCCGCCGCCAGCCGGCTATAATCCGCGATGCGCCCTTTTACTGCCTGTTTAATATGTTAAAGCATCCGGATCCGGCCACCAGAGGTCACGCCGCCCTGTTATTTGGCTTGATCCAGGCGGATGAAGTTAAGGGGCAGATTAAAGACCTGCTTGAAGACAACGCCCTTATAATCGTTTATCATCAAGGCAGGACTCAAACCATAAGTGTTAAGCAAATAGCCCAAGAGGCCCTGCAAAGAATTGATCAAAAAGGAGAAAATAATGAGTCAGAGTAATACAACTGCCCTCAGCGGCTTTCCAGAGGTAGAAAAAGAGGAGGACAAGAGCCCGGCGCAACAGGATTATGAGCGGGGAATGGCATTTTTAAATGACAAGGAAGCAGCCCAGGCCGCGGCAGCTTTTCATAATGCCTTGCTGGGCTTTGAACAGGATAATGACGAGAAGGGAGTAGCCAACGCCTCTATGCAATTAGCTGATATATGTCTCGTTAGAGGGGAATTCGAGCCGGCTCTTCAACATTGCGCCACAGCCGATAAAATATGCGCCGCCTCGGAAGATACCTTCTCCATCATCTGTATCAAAGAGAAAAAGGCCAAAATATACAACCAATGGTCGAAATACGATAAGGCTATCGGGCTGTATATAGAATTGGTGGAGGATTATAATGAAACTCGTAATCCCCAGGGCACGGTAAACAGCCTGGAAACCTTAGCTGAATTATATCTGAAAGTTAATGACAAAAAAAAGGCGGCTGATAGTTATAACACTATTGCCAGGATCCACAAATCCTTTAAACACGTTACCTATTACCACCGTTACGAGAAAAAGGCAGCTGAAGCCCTTAAATAAATCAGGACTTACTACCTGAGCACAAAAAAAAGGCAGCGTTAAAATCGCTGCCTTTTTTTATTCATCAGAATAGCCATAAAGTCAAGATTACGCCTTACGATGCTCCTCATCCTTGACCCGGTCTTTAAGGGCGTACATAGTAGTACTGCCGCTGGACCAGAAAACCATCTTGCCTTCCTTAACCAACTCGTTGGCGACATTTTTGATCAAGCGAGGTTTGGAATCAGGATCACAAGCATGAAAGTCCTTAATATAAAGCTGTGGTTTCGGAGACTTAGCAGCCTTGGCCAATATCGCCTCTTTGAGCTCTTCCTTACTTAAAGCCATTTGCGTGTACTCCTATTATTAGATTATGCTAAAGGAGTTTGAGACAGCCCCAGACCACAGAACTGCCTCAATTAAACTCCAGAATATATATAATTATTTGATGTGATTAGTAAACTTAAACTGTGTGGTACATCTCCAGGTATCGTAAGCAAGACGATAATCGTCAATGCTCTTGATGGTGAAGGGGATATCACATTTTTCAAAGAACTTCTCCCAGCCAATTCTCTCGGCCCACTCACCAATCCGCTCATACTTATTGGCATCCTTGGTATAAACCTCAACGATATGCTTAATCACAGAGGTAACTTCCGGCCAACGGGGAGGATTATTCGGGATAAAAGGAATAACCAGCTTGGAGAACTTAGGAGCGCTCCTGGAGTTAGAGACCTTGCCGCCAACAAGAATGGCAATACCGTCACCATCAGGATCAGCAAGAGGCATCGCCGGGCACATGGTGTAACAGTTACCACAGAACATACAACGCTCGGCGTTTACCTGCACCGATTTAATCTCCTCACCCTTACTGTTGGTAACCTTCTTGGGTTTAACAGCGCCAAGCGGACAGGCGGAAATAGCAAGCGGCAACTCACAGAGACCGGTAATAGCGTCATGATCAATCATCGGCGGCTTACGGTGAATACCAAGTACCGCGATATCAGAGGCATGAACAGCACCACACATATTGAGACAACAGGCCAGAGCAACACGAATCTGGGCCGGCAGCTTCATAGAGGTGAAATACTCAAAGAGTTCATCCATAACCGCCTTAACCACACCCGAGGCATCAGTAGCAGGGGTATGACAATGAACCCAGCCCTGGGTATGAACCATATTGGAAATAGAGGCACCTGTACCACCAATGGGCAGACGGGCGCTACGCTCCTTAAGCTCCGCGATCAAGGCATCGCATCTATCCTTAGAGTCGGTCATGAACTCAACATTGTTCCGGGTAGTGAAACGCAGAAAACCGTCGCAATGTTTGTCTGCCACATCACACATCTCACGAATCAGCTCAATACTGATGAGACGGGCAGAGGCACAACGAACGGTGTAACACTCATCACCGGAGTCAGCAACATGCACCATGACACCTG
>CAZZJP010000071.1:0-9029 GCA_964654555.1 uncultured Desulfobulbia bacterium | reverse complement strand
GTCGCCCCCCATGCGGGGGCGTGGATTGAAACTGCTATGTGGCGAAACTTGGTAGCAAGTGTAGTTGTCGCCTCTTCTTAAAGAGTTGTGCGTGATTAGGGGGCGTAGTAAGGTTGGAGGAAGTTTATCACAACTGATTCGATTTACGAGATTAAGGGGATGCCGAATTTACCAGTTCCTCGAAGTGTTAAGTTGGAGTTTGAAAAGTTTAAACAACGTCTTAAGGTATAGTCTTTGCGGGCGGGGCACTAAACCTGAAAATGGAAATAGGAGGCTGGAACATTTTGTCGAATCGGATGCCCTTGAAACAATATTATAAGCTGATTCCGTTAATCGGGATGTGTCTTATGCTGCCGTTCTTTTTTTATGGTGGCCCCTCCAGTCATTCTCTTCGTTCTTTTATGGCTGCCTGGAATTTTGGCCATCCCGTGTTTTTTATGCTCTTTGTTTGTTATTTCGGCCGGAAGACGGGAAGCTCGGTTTCATGGGCCAGAATTATGCGGATTCTTTTGCTGGTTCTGCTGACTGGTACTCTAATAGAAATAATCCAGTCCGGTATTCCCGGCAGAACGGCCAGCGCTCTGGATGTGACGCGTGATTTAATGGGCGGGGTTCTCGGGGTTGTCTGGTTGAGGTGGCCTTGCTCTCCGCTGAAGGTTCGCCTGGGACTGGCGCTTGTTGCTGGAGTCATTTTATGCTGGAATCTCTATCCTGTCACCACCGCCCTTGTTGATGAATGGCAGGCCGGAAGAGATTTTCCGCTCCTGGCAGGCTTTGAGCATCCCCATGAGCTGTCCAGGTGGGCAGAGGGGAAGTCGGCGGCCCGCCGCAGTCGGGAAGAGGCGCGTCAGGGACATTTTTCTTTGCGTGTCTCTTTAAGTACCGCGACCTATTCCGGTGTCCATCTGGAGTATTTTCCCCATAACTGGCAGGGATGGTCCTTTCTGGCTTTCAGTGTTTACAATAAGGGGCTCAGGCCGTTGACCATAACCGTGCGGGTTAATGATAAAAAGCATGAAGAGGGCCCGCAGCTTTATAACGACCGCTATAATCACTCTTTTATCACTCATCATGGCTGGAATGATATTAAGATCAGCCTCGCTGATATCCGAAACGCACCCGCGAACAGAAAGATGAATATGTCCGAGATCAGCGAATTGGGGTTTTTTGTGATTCGCCAGAAAAGGAGCAGGGTGATTTTTCTAGATGATGTTCGTCTGATTTAAGGTGCCGAAGTGGGTGCGTCTTTCTGGTGGAAAAGCCGAAGCAGCCAGGCAAAGACTATTTTAACGCTCCGCCAGATTTTCGGCAGCAACCAGGCCGCGAAAATAATAAAGATGACAAGCAGGATTAGGAACAGGACAGGGTGATACAATGAGGTCCATAATCCGGCGAAAACCATGGCGTCTTCACTGATGGACGCCGCCCAGTTGCTGAATGGCTCAGGTGAGGTGTTGATTACCACCCGGCTGCCGGCCTTGGTCGCGTGACTGCCGGCCGCCAGGCCTCCCCCGACAATACCGGCGGCGATACTGACCGCCGGACTGACATTGCCGACGGCCGCTGCGGCCAGCATGGCACCGGCTGGGATTCTGATAAAGGTATGGATGGTATCCCAGCCGGTATCGACGCCGGGAATTTTGTCGGTGATGAATTCTATCACATACATGCCGCCCGCCGCCATTATCACCATGGGGTTGGCCAGAACCTGTAGATCCGGCGGCAGAGTCATATTGCCGGTATAACCCATGAAGCCGAGCATCGCTATGGCCGCGTAAAGGTTAATGCCGCTGGCCCATCCCAGGCCCATACTCAAGGCAATTGTACTGGTAATCGAAGCAAGTGGATTCATGGCAATTTTTATCTGCAAGTCAGCGGCCGGGGGATGTTGGCCCGGCCGCAGCCTGCATGTTCCGTTGCGCCCGGCTGAGCGGGCATGGCTGTTACTGAATAATTTTACTCTTTATGCTCAAAAAGGTGGATATACCTTCTGTGTCAAATTTCTTTTTAACCGCCTCGGTGGTATCAAAATATACCGGCCAGTGATCAGCGGACTTCACCCAGAGCCGGACAACAAAATTAACCAAGCTGTCGGCCAGTTCAGAGACGGCGGTCTGCGGTGCCGGTTTCGGCGGGATGCGTTGATCCCAGGCCAGGATTCCGCTGATTATTGCCCGCACCTGTTCTATATCGTCATTGTAACCGACTCCGAATACCATGTCTACCCGGCGGGTGGGTTTGGTTGAGTAATTAACAATATTGTCGGAGGAAATTTTAGAGTTTGGTATCCTTATGGTTTTATTATCAGTTTTTAACTGAGTGGCAAAGAGCTGGACTTCTTCCACTGTACCTGATGATCCTCCACCCTCAATGAAATCTCCAACCTTGTAAGACTTGAAGATGATTAATAATACTCCTGCCGCGAAATTGGCTAATGAACCCTGTAGCACCTAACACCGCGACAAAGGAGTCTGTCTGAATCCCCAGCTTGCCAAAGGCGGCACAATGATTAAAAGGCAAGGAGTCCCATATATATCAGGTGGGTAACAAAATCCTGCAGGGGGAGTCAACGTTTCGTTTGGTCATCACATGGTCAAGCACCCTGCGAACGAGCTTAGCGGCCCAGCGTCCGATTAGGAATATAAGCAGTGCCGCGACCAAATTTAAGCCGTAAAGAGAGATGATTGTTTGAGCCCGGATTAATAAATGTTCTATGATAAGCCTCCTTCTTTTTTGTCTTAAAAAAAGGTCAGAGAGATATAAAAGATCAAAAAAGCGGCGAAATGACAACAAATATTATTTGCAATATTCTTTTTATTGATTAAGAAAGAGTCAATGCTGTGACGTAAATTTTGTGACTACTCAGTGTGGGTTTAAGACCAGCCTAATATTGAAACACAAATGAAATTTAAAGGAGGAATTTGAAATGGGAAAAAATATGCGATATCTGTTTTTGGCTCTTGTCGGCCTGATGTTTACGGCCTGTGTTCCTAAGATTACCCCGCAGCCTTTTACGCCGGTGGATCTTGCTTCTCAGGTACAGAGCGGCCAATACCAGAAAAATGTCGATAATTTTATGGTTATTTTTGATGCCTCTTCATCAATGGGTAATACCTATGAGGGAGCACGTAAATTTGATCAGGCCAGGGTTGTGGCCGATAACCTGAATAATACCTTGCCCGCCCTTGATATTCAGGCCGGCATAAGGGCCTTTGGCCCCCGCGGCTTGTCTTTGGCAAGTGGCAGCTCGCCCCTGTACGGCATGACAAAATATTCTCAGCAGGGATTTTCAAAGGCCATGGCCGGTCTTACATCCCCCGGCGGTCTGACTCCTCTGCCCGGAGCCTTTGAGGCCGCTACCAGGGATTTAAGCAAGACCAGCGGATCAATAGCCGTTATTTTGATCAGTGACGCGGAGCATATCGGCCAGGCCTCGGTTGACGCGGCCCGGGCCATGAAAAAAACTTATGGTGATAGATTATGTATATACACTGTTTTAATTGGTGATGGTACCGGCAGCAGAGATGTTATGAGACAGATTGCTGCCACCAGCGACTGCGGTTTCGCAACTGATTACGCGGCATTAAGTACTCCGCGGGGTATGGCTGCTTTTGTTAAAAAGGTATTTTTGAAGGCGGCTGTGGACAGTGATGGCGATGGCGTTTTCGATCAGTTTGATCGCTGTCCCAACACACCGCGGGGAGTTAAAGTTGATAAAAATGGCTGCCAAATTAAAACGGTAGTTGAGCAAACGGTAATTTATGATTCGGATCATGACGGTGTCCCGAATTCACGCGACCTCTGCCCCGATACGCCTTTGGGAGTAAAGGTGGATAAAGATGGTTGTCCGCTGCCCATAACCAGTCCTCAGACCATTGAATTGCAGGTGCGGTTCGATTTTGATAAAGATTTTGTGCGCCCCGTGTATAACGCTGAACTGGCCAGATTCGCCAAATTTATGAAAGCGCATCCCGAAATATCGGTGACTCTGCAAGGATATACCGATAATGTCGGCGGCAGGGCCTATAATCAAGCCTTATCCCAGAGAAGAGCCGTAAGTGTTAAACGCTATCTTGAATCCCATTTCGGCCTTAATCCGGCAAGGCTTAAAACCGTCGGTTATGGTTTCAGCCGTCCCGCGGCCTCTAATGATACCTCTAATGGCCGTCGGATGAACAGGAGAGTTTACGCCACTTTATCGGTTCAATAGTTACAAGAAATGGTAACTATTCAGCGTGATATGGTCGATAGTGCAAAAATTCTCTTGCCAGATCCGGAGCGGTGGTGGTCTATGACCAAGTTATGGGCCGTTATAAGTCCGTGCCCTTTGTCCCTGATATAAAGGATGAACTGACCGCCGCTGTTTTTGGTTACCTTGCCAAAGAGGAAGCGGCCATCCGGTATAAATCCTCTCAAACGCACCACCTCTATTCTACGCAAGGTATTCAGCGTTAGACAATAAGGGGTGCGCCAAAAAAATCTGAATGAAGATCCTTCACACCTCAGACTGGCATTTAGGACGTTCCCTCTACGGACGGAAACGCTATGACGAGTTTGGCGCCTTTCTCGACTGGCTCAATATCACCATAGAAAACGAAAAAATTGATGCCCTGCTGATTGCCGGTGACATCTTCGATATCAGTACCCCCAGCAATCGGGCGCAGGAGTTGTATTACCGCTTCCTCTGCCGGGTGTCTAATTCCTGCTGCCGTCATATTGTGGTCATTGCCGGCAACCATGATTCCCCCTCCTTTCTTAATGCCCCCAAAGAACTTCTGCGGGCCTTGAATGTCTATGTCGTCGGGGCCATGGCCGAGAACCCGGCCGATGAGGTGATAGTCCTGCGCGATGGGCAGAACCGTCCGCGGGCTATTGTCTGCGCGGTACCTTATCTCAGGGACAGGGATATCCGTACCGTTGAACCGGGAGAAAGCGCTGCGGATAAAAACGCTAAACTTGCCCTTGGCCTCCGTGGTCATTATGCGGCAGTTTGTGCCGTTGCTGAACAAAGGCGGGCAGTATTGCAGGCGGACAGTAAGGGCCGGATACCGATTATCGCCCTGGGTCATCTCTTTGCCAGCGGCGGTAAAACCGTTGACGGCGACGGGGTCAGAGATCTTTATGTCGGCTCTCTGGCCCATATAGACAAGGAGGCCTTCCCCGTCTCAATTGATTATCTCGCTCTGGGCCATCTCCATGTCCCTCAGCGGGTGGGAGGGGCGGAGCACATGCGTTATTGCGGTTCGCCTGTTCCCATGGGCTACGGTGAGGCCGCTCAGGAAAAGAAGGTAGTTGTGGTGGAGTTTAACGGTGCCGGGCCGGATATTCGGGAATTGCCCATTCCCTGTTTTCAGCCATTAGAGCGGATAGTGGGCGGTCTTGATGATATTTACGCAAGAATAGAAGAGCTGAAACAGATCGGCAGCACGGCCTGGCTGGAAGTTGAATATACCGGCACGGATATCGCGGCTAACCTGCGGGACAGACTTGACGAAGCCCTGGCTGATTCACCCATGGAGCTTCGGCGGATAAAGAATAAACGGCTGATTGAGCGGGTTATCAGCAGAGGTCGAGAGGATGAAACCCTTGATGATCTGAATGTAAATGATGTCTTCGCTCGTTGTTTGGAAACATTTGATGTGTCTCCCCTCGAGCGGATTGAATTGACCAGCTCCTACAACGAGATCATTCATGACCTGCTGGAGGAAGATGAAAATGCCGAATAGTAGCGCCGCGATAATGAGCGGACGTGGAGGTCTGGAGGCATGAAGATTCTTGAACTTAGATTTAAGAACCTGAACTCGCTCTATGGCGAATGGCTCATTGATTTCAGCAATCCGGAATATATCTCAAATGGTATTTTTGCTCTTACCGGCCCCACCGGAGCAGGTAAGTCCACTATCCTTGACGCCATCTGCCTGGCGCTTTACGGCGCTACTCCCCGGCTGGGCAAAATTACCAAAAACAGCAACGAAATTATGTCCCGCCAAACGGGTGAGTGTTATGCCGAAGTAAGGTTTCAATCCCAGGCGGGACAGTTTCGCTGCCATTGGAGCCAGCACCGGGCCCGCAAAAAGGCAGGCGGTGATCTGCAAAGTCCCCGGCATGAAATCGCTGAGGGGATTACAGACGGCAGGGTGATAGAGCATCAGCTCAGGCGGGTCGCGGTGGTTGTTGAAGAAAAAACCGGTATGGACTTTGAGCGTTTCACCCGCTCAATACTGCTTGCCCAAGGTGGTTTTGATACCTTCCTTAAAGCTGAAGTGGAGCAAAAATCAAGAATTCTTGAACAGATTACTGGTACGGCAATATACACGGAAATCTCGCGGCGTGTTCATGAACGACAGCGGGATGAGCTTGACAAGCTGAACATAATGCGGGCTGAAATAGCGGGCATTGTCATTCTGGAGCCGGAGCGGGAAAAAGAACTTAACCTGGAACTTAAAGGGAAACAAAAGCAGAAATCTGAAATTCTTGCCAAGATGCTGGTAACAGGTAAAGCCATTACCTGGTTAAAGGGCGTTGAAGGTTTGCAAAAAGAGATCAGCTCACTGGCCGTGGAAACCGGCAAGCTGAAGGCAGAACTTGAATTATTCGAACCGGCAGGAGAGCGTCTGGCCCGTGCCCTCAAAGCCGCTGCAATGGACGGACAATATGCCGTATTAACTTCGGCGCGCGGGGAGCAGGATGCCGATAAAAAATATCTTAAGGCCGTGGAAGATGAACGGCCTGCTCTGGAGGCTTTGCTGCGGCAAAAAAAAGATGCCCTGCACAGGGCCGAAAGGCGGACTTTAAAGGTTAGGGAAGAACAAAAAAAAGCTGCGCCGTTATTCCGTGAGATACGTTCTCTTGATCTGTGGCTGACAGAAAAGAAGAAGGCGGTTGATAATGGAAATGAGCACTGTCAAAGTGACGAAAAACAAATCGCGGCTGACAAAAGGCTGAAGGCCGCGGAAGAGAAGAAACTCGCTGCCGCTCAAGATGACTTGCAGGTTGTGGAAAAATATCTTGCCGCCAATTCTGGGGACGAATGGCTGATTGGCGGTTTGGCTGGTATTGAGGAGCAGGTGGGCAGCCTGTTGTCCTTTCAGCAGGAGATTGCCGTCAAAAAGAAGAGCGAAGCCGCCGCGAAGAGGCGGCTAAAGGCGGCAGGCGGGAGGCTTGCCGCCTGCGCGGTTCAGCAGACAATCCACCAACAGGAGCTGAATGAGGCAAAAAAACAGCTTGAGCTCAGGAAAAATGATTTATCAACCCTGCTGGCTGGCCGTCTGTTCAGGGAGTATCGCCGGGAAAAGGAAGTTCTTCTGCGGGAAAAGACTTTCCGCCGGAAGATAGCTGGTCTTGAATCAGAAAGAGCCCTGCTTGAGGATGGTAAACCATGTCCATTATGCGGGGCTGAGGCTCATCCCTTTGCCCAGGGAAATATCCCCGAGGTGGATGCGGTGGATAAAAAAATCGCGGAACTGGGTGAATTGATCCAGCAGGCGGAAGAGTTGGAAAATGCTGTTAAAAAACTTGAAGCTGTTGAACGGGACAGCCTGAAAGAATTAACTGAAAGTGAAAAACTTGTATCCGAGGCGGCCAATGAACAAAAAAATGCCGCTCAGGGCCTGACGGATATTATTAAGGAATTGAGTACGGCTGCTCTCCGTTGTACCGGGTTGAAAAAAGCCGCTCTCGATAAACTGCGGCCTTTGGGCATAGAGGAAATACCCGGCAGAGATCTGTCGTCACTGTTGGCCGCTCTCAGGAAACGGCTTAAACGCTGGCAGGGGCAGCTCCGGAAGAAGGCGGAGATTGAGCGGCTGGCCACCGAACATATCAGCAGACTTAAAAGTCTCGAAGCGGTAATTGAGACCCGCAGTAAGGCCTTGAACGAAAAGCGGGCTGAGCTGCGTATAGTCAGGAATGAATTGGCAGTTGGCAATGATAAACGTCGGGAGCGGTTTGGAGCCAGGAGTCCGGACGTGGAAGAAGGGCGGTTAGATAAAGCGATTATTGACGCGGAGCTTACGGGAAAATCGGCCCGCGCCGTCCATGATGAGGTTAGACAGCGGTTGAATTCCGCGCTGGCAAATATTGTTTTGCTCAAAGAAAGGATGAGTAAAAGGGTTTCTGAGCTTAAATTGCTGGAGTCGGAGTTTGAAGGCGTCAGAAAAACCGCCGGGTTTGCCGGCGAACAACAGTTTCTTGCCGCCCGGCTGCCATTGCCGGAGCGGGATACGCTGGCCGCCAGAGCCAGGGAGCTTGATGACCGGCAGACCGACTTGAGAGCCCGGCAAAAGGATAGACAAAGCCGCCTTGCCGTTGAAATGGCGAAAAAGGTAACTGAGGCGCGGCTTGCTGATCTGGAACCGGCTTATCAGGAACTCGAAGAGGGCCTGACTCTGCTCCGGGATGAGATTGCCGGGTTAAGGTATAAATTGGTTGAAAATAACACGGCCAAGGAACGTATTAAGGCCAGACAGTCAGCGATTGAGGCTCAGAAAAAAGAGTGCGGCCGCTGGGAAAGGCTCCACGGTCTCATCGGTTCCGCTGACGGCAAAAAATATCGCAACTTTGCCCAGGGCCTGACCTTCGAGATTATGGTTTCACAGGCCAACAGACAGCTTGAAAAAATGACGGATCGCTACCTGCTCCTCAGGGATGACCGGCAGCCGCTTGAGCTGAATGTTATTGATAACTATCAGGCTGGTGAGGTAAGATCGACAAAGAACCTCTCCGGCGGCGAAAGTTTTATCGTGAGCCTGAGCCTGGCGTTGGGCCTTTCAAAGATGGCCAGCCGCAAGGTACGGGTAGATTCACTGTTTCTTGATGAAGGATTCGGCACCCTGGATGAAGAGGCCCTGGACGCCGCCTTGGAAACCCTGGGCGGCTTACAGCAGGACGGAAAACTAATCGGAGTTATTTCCCATGTTCCGGCTTTAAAGGAACGGATTCGCAGTCAGATAGATATTTTGCCGGTATCAGGCGGACAAAGTATTGTCAGTGGCCCTGGCTGTGAAAGGCTTTTGTGAGGTCACATGGCG
>CAZZJP010000070.1:0-9091 GCA_964654555.1 uncultured Desulfobulbia bacterium | reverse complement strand
AATTCAATCTCGGCGGCGGATTCCGCCGTATGAATCGGGAAAATATCCCGCCGGGTGTTTGCCCTGGCCTTCAGCGCCTGGATAAGACGGGGATGGGTGGAATATGGCGCATGGGCCGCGCAGGCCGTATCAAAGGCCTGTAAACGGCATAACGCCTCGTCAGCGGCCGAGGGCGTAAATCCCAGAAGTTCTAAGAAAAACATCACCTCCGGCGGCCTGCCGTTCTTAACATTGCCAATATCGGCGGTCAACACTACCCCTCCGGCCCGCAGTCGGGTCAAGGCCCGGTCAACGGCGGCATTAATTATTTCACTATCCACCTCCCTGGCCTTGGCGGCCAGCAGGGCGCGAATCCAGACGGTTATATCGTTGTCCGCCCCGTAATTTCCCTGACCAAGTTCAGCGAGATGAGACAACTCCAGATGGCTGTGACAGTTAATCAGGGCCGGGGTTATAATGCTGTCCTCCAGCTCAACAACCCTGCTCCCCTGTCCCCGCAGACGGCTGAAGCTGCCCAGCGCCGTAATCCGGCCGTTAGCCGCCAAAACGGCGCCATCCCTGATGGGCGCGCGGCTCACCGGCACCACAAGGGGTGCCCGGTAACAGATAATTTCACTCACCCGGCAGCCACCAGGCGGTAATCCATATAACGCTGCCGAGGGGTGAAGCCAGCCCCCTCCACCAGCCGCCGGATTTCCTTCTCGCTCAGCCGGAAACTGACCCCGGCCGCGGCCACCACGTTTTCCTCAATCATGGTACTACCAAAATCATTGGCCCCGAAAAACAGGGAGAGCTGGGCAATCTGCCCCCCTTGAGTAACCCAGGAGGCCTGAATATTATCGACATTATCCAGGAATATCCGGGACAGGGCCAGCATCTTCAGATAATTAAAGGCGCTGGTCTTGGCGATATGGGACAAGGCGGTATTATCGGGTTGAAAGGGCCAGGGGATGAAGGCCGTGAAACCGCCGGTTCTATCCTGCAGATCCCGCACCCTCTGCAGATGTTCAAAGCGCTCGGCCATGGTCTCCACATGCCCGAACATCATGGTAGCCGTGGTACGCAACCCCTGATTGTGGGCCTCCTCCATGACCATTATCCATTCATCGGCGTTACATTTGCGGGGCGCAATCTCGGAGCGCACCCGGTTACTCAAAATCTCGGCTCCACCGCCGGGAATGGAATCCAGCCCGGCCCGGCGCAGACGGGCGATTACCTCGGCCACACTCAGGCCGGACAGTGTGGCAAAATGCCAGATCTCCGGAGGCGAAAAACCGTGAATATGGATATCCAGGCCCTTTATGAAGCGGAGCATCTCCTCATAGAATTCCAGCGGCTTATCGGGATGCAGGCCGCCCTGTAGCAAAATCTGGGTGCCGCCCAGTTCCTTGGTTTCTTTTATTTTTCGAGCCAGCTCCGCCTGGCTTAAAATCACCCCGTCCGGGTCATCAGGGGCCTTGAAAAAGGCGCAGAATTTACAGCCAGAAGTACATATGTCAGTATAATTTATATTACGATCAACAACATAGGTTACCAGAGGCTCAGGATGCAGGCGGCGGCGCACGGCGGCGGCCAGAAAGCCCAGACGCAGCAAATCGCCGCCGGCCGCCAGCTCAAGGCCCTCGGCAGCGGTGATCCGTTCTCCGGCCAGTATCTTATCAGCAATCATCCTGATACCTCCGTAACTCTTTATACAGGGTATCCCGCTCAATGGGAACCCGCCCCGCCTCCTGAATAAGGGCCACCAGCTTATTGCTGGTCAGCATCTGCCCGGTCTCGGCCCCGGCCATATGGGTAATAAGTTCCTCCTTGACCGTACCGTCCATGTCATCGGCCCCGAAGGAGAGGGCGATCTGGGCCAGTTTTTCGCCAATCATCACCCAGTAGGCCTTGATATGGGGGAAATTATCGAGGAAACAGCGGGCCACAGCGATATTCCTTAAATCGTCAATCCCCGAGGTGCGGGAGAGATCAGACATTTCCGTATTCCTGGGGTGAAAGGCCAGGGGGATGAAGGCCATGAAGCCGCCGGTCTCGTCCTGGGCCTGCCGCAGGGCGGAGAGGTGCTCCACCCGTTCTTCGCTGGTCTCAATATGGCCGTAGAGCATGGTGGCGTTACTCTTGATCTTTAGACGATGAGCGGTCTTGGCCACCTTTAGCCAGTCCTCCCCGGATAATTTTTTTTCACAGGTCAGGGCTCTGATTCGAGGGCTGAAGACCTCGGCCCCACCACCGGGGATGGAGCCTAAACCTGCTTTTTGGAGTTCCAGCAGGGTATCGTGCACCGATTTACCGTTAATCTCGGCGAGATGGGCGATCTCCACACAGGTAAAGGCCTGGATATGTACCTCCGGGCGCACCATCTTTATGGCCTTCAAGGCCTCAATATAATACGAAAATGGTAAATCGGGATGGAGGCCGCCCACCATGTGAATCTCGGTAATGGGCTCGTCAAGACGTTCTTCCACCTTACGGCGGATTTCATCAATACTCATCTCGTAGGCCTGCTCCGCTCCCTTATCCTTGCCAAAGGCACAGAATTTACATAAATTAGTGCAGATATTGGAATAATTTATATGCTGGTTATAGATAAAATAGGCCTTATCACCATTTTTACGTTCCCGGACAATATTGGCCAGAAACCCCAGGGCCAGGATATTATCAGTTTCGTACAGACGCAGGGCATCGGCGGCAGTAAGACGCTCGCTGTTTTTAATTTTGCTTAAAACATCTCCTAAGCCAGCCGCTGTAATTATTTGTTCTTCCATTTTTAATGCCCTCACTAAATTTTTCGTAAATATTTTCAGCATTTCCCTGAAATCAGCTCAGGGGATGTGCGCCTGGGCGTATGCAATACGCCCCTACCTCCGTGCCCTGCCGTCGGTTATGGGCACCCTCTGCCCCCCTCCGCCAATCCCGTTTTTAAGCGCCTCTATAATGGTATCCATGGCGGCCTCTGCCCTGGCCCGGTCGGCCGTTGCCAGTTGCAGACCATCATCTAAATAGGAACGGGCGTAAGACTGTAAAAAACGATCCATGGCAGCGTCAATCATAAATACCACCACCGATACCGGTACATCGGGGAGCAGCCCGCCCCTTTCCCGCGCGGCTGCCGCCAGGGGGCCGAAAAACTCCATGGAGAAGAGCCGCACCCGACTTATAATCTCCTCCCGACGCGGGATATCCTGCTCAAAGAGGGCGTTCAGATAAAGTTGATAATAGGCGGGGTACTTATCTATAAAAACAATTCCAGCCTCCCAGACCCGCCGTACCGTCAGCCAGAAATTATCCGGCCGACAGTCAGCCGCCGAGGGTTTACCCACCATACTCTTGACAAGACGGGTAAAACGCTCAAAGACAAAGAGAAAAATAGCCTCCTTATTATCAAAATACTGGTACAGAGAACCCTTGGCAATCTTCAGCCTCTTCACCACGTTATTGAGACTGGCCCGCCGGTACCCCTCCCTGGCGAACTCCTCCACCAGGGCGTTTTCGATACGCAACCTCTTCTCCTCCGTTAGATTCCAGAAGGTCTGTTTGGGTTTGCTTAATTCATTTTTCATCATGTGACCAGGTAGTCATATAAACCATATATAGCGCTCTGGCAAGGATTTATTTAACTATTTAGTAATGCGGCCATGGCGCACCGCTCGTTATTAAGAGCCTTTGAGCATCGGCTCAAAAATTAATTTTTCCCTCTCCAACAAAGAAGATTTATTAAAGGAGTGTAACTATTCATCCCTGCGGGGGCTTGAAGTGGAACGAAAGAATGAAAAATGGGGAAAGTTGCTGTGAAGTAGAAAATCGAGCCCTATACCTCCCTGCCGATACGAACGCCAGATTGCGGTATACGTCAGGGCTGACCCGCAATCATCGTTTAAGTAAATGGATAATAAATATGCCGTTAAAAATCAAGGATATGAAAGAGGCATAGGTGATTCAATTACATAAACCTCTTTTGCCGTCCGATTTTTTGATTATTATGACGGTGGCGAGGGAAGTCTGAGATTATTGCTTGCTGGAGATGTATCTTTGGCGCGATGAACTACCGCGCTTGTATCTCCGGAGTTCCTACCTCTCGCCAGGGCGACTAAATCCTGTGTGACATCCTTCAGAGTTGCCGTCTGAGCATTAAGCTGCTCAGAGGCACTGGCCGATTCTTCAGAAAGTGCGGCATTGGCCTGTACGACCTTGTCCATTTCCGATACAGCCTTGCTGATCTGATTCACACCTTGAGATTGTTCTTTGGATGCCGCCGCGATTTCGTTAATTAACTGAGTTACCTTCGTTGAGCTTTCCGCAACCTGGGAGAATGTTTTATTGGAGCTTTTTAGAAGATCATTACCACCATCCACCTTATTTACGGTATGAGCAATAAGGGTTTCAGTCTCTTTGGCCGCGGCGGCAGCCCGCATGGCAAGATTACGAACCTCGTCAGCGACTATGGCAAATCCTGCCCCCGCCTCCCCGGCACGGGCGGCCTCCACCGCGGCATTAAGGGCCAGCAGATTGGTTTGGAAGGCGATCTCGTCAATGGTCTTAATAATCTTTGATGTATCATTGCTTGCCTTTGAGATTTCACTCATTGCTGTTTTCAGATCATCCATTAACTTTTGAGCATCAACTACTATGGTGTTGGTCTGGTTCATAAGAATGCTTGCCTGCCCGGCATTATCAGAGTTATGTCTCGTCATGGAGGACATTTCTTCAAGTGAAGAGGATGTCTCTTCGAGACCTGCCGCCTGTTCGCTGGCTCCTTCGGCAAGTTGCTGGCTTGATCCGGCAATCTGGCCGGATGCCGCGGCAACCTGGTCAGTACCTTGCTTCATAGAGTCAATAGCCGCGTTAAGCGGCCTGGTAATGCTCCGAGTAATAAATATGGCGAGTAAAATCCCTATAATGGTTGCCAGCAGACCTAACAGGGAAATCATCCATATATTTCTCTGATTCTGCCTGACTAACTTAGGGCCCATTCTGTCCTGTTCCGCTTTGATGCCAAGCTTAACCTCTTCTGTTAGAGCTGCTACCTTAGGACCAATAACGTCAAGGTCGCCTTTGATAATCTTATTTCTTGAATTAATGGTGGCAACAAGTTGCTGGAAGGCGTTGAAATAAATATCTCTGTTCTTTTTTACTCCGGCAAGCAACTGCCTACTTTTGGGATTTTTAATTTCCTGATCCAGTTTATGAATATCATCATTAATCTTGGCAAATTCAGACTCAACCCGTTTGACTTCCTTTACTCCATTAGTGTCAAGGAACTTTATAACGTACAGGCGCCCCAGCAGAAGATTACGCAAGGTTATGCCTGTGAGGTACGCACCGCTGGGATTATTGTCCTGTTCCGCTGATTTCATCATGATCGTAAGGGTTCTCTCCATTTGCGGCCCAATTTTGTTCAACGTATTATCAAGAAGGTCATTGCGTTTTGCCTTGAGTTTCACGACTTTATTGAATCCGATTTCATAGTTTTTGATATGATTTACTATGAATTTGATTTTTTCGGCACGGGCCTTGTTCTTAATTTCTTTCTGGGATTGAATCAAAAATCTTTTCATTTTATCGAAACGCTCATGATATTGCTGAATATCTTTTTTGGAACCGGAGATGATAAAATTTTTGACGTTCATGCGGGTCATGAGCATATTTGCCTGCAGACGGCCAGTCAGATTTGAGTGGCGCGCCAATGAGCGATAGATAGTAAAGCCTTCCGAGCTTCCGGTGATTCCCCGCCAGCCGACAATCGTGACAATGCCGAATATCAGTATGACGACTGCAAAGCCAAGGGTAATTTTCGTGCCTAATCTCATGTTTGCAAACATTTTTCAACCTCTTGGTAAAGAAAATAATCTATGATATCAAGTAGCAACACATCAAAATATGATTAACGGCATACCTCTAACTTTTAAATTTAAAAGCCTGAGTCCTGTCGAAAACAAAGCATTTTTAACTTTGTTGGACAGGTGATACGGTTATTTGTCGTAATGGTTTTACTGTGAATATTATAGCATTATAAAAAAGGCAAACCAAACAAAAGTTTCAGGAGAGAGGTTTGTAACTATTCAGCGTGATGTATAAAAGTAACAATAACCACCGGAGTGTAACTGTTCAGCAGACTCCGAGATGGGGTGCGGCTGAATAGTTAGAGAGGTTTTATCATAACCTTGGGAATATATAAGAAAATTGGCTAATTACTCAGCTCATCGAATATTCTAAAGTACACCTTGCCACAAAAAAAGGCCCGTCCGGTAATCCAGACGGGCCTTTTTAAACGTGAAGCAACCGACTAATCAATCGGCGTCAGATAAGGAAATATCAACCGACGGCCTCAAGGTGGCACAGGAGGCCAAGGCCGCGTGCACCTTGTGATTCTTAAAGGAGCTAATCAACTCGTCATTAACCGCGGCACCATTATCATAAGCAACCAGGGCCTGCTGGCTGAGATTATAATCAAAGCGCGGAGCCCATTTACGGGAACCCAGACGGGCGGTAACGGAGCAGTTATCCACCATATAGGCCACACCCTTATAATGCATATAGGGGTTCAGGGAATCAACCGCCTCAATGACGGACTCGTTACAGACCTCACTCAGACAATGTCCCTTCTCAATGAGCAAATCAAGCTGGGCCATCATGGTGGCGCAATACATCCCGGCCGTAAAGGCATTAACAGGAGCATCCTGCTCCGAGCGAGCCGCCCGCACCTTCTCACCCACCTGCCACATCTTAGTGCCGTCAATCTTGCCCATGGGATAGCGGGAAAAGCGCTGACCAGCCATAACCACCGAGCGGATCTCGTTACCAGAGGAGACCTCGTCATAGATTTCCAGTAGAATATCCATGGCCGGGCCATAGGATTGAGAATAGATATTCTCAAATATTTTTTTATCGCCGGCGTTTAATTTTTCATAGACGGCCAAGATACCATCATGGGAGATCGTCTTGCTGATTATGCCGGTAATATTCTCCACCGAGGCAGTAAAGGCCTCCGCCTCGCTCATATTATCCTGCATTACATAACGGCGGTAGAGAGATTCGACAATGCCATGAACCGCTCCGAGTAAAATACTGCGCTCACCAAAGATATCGCTGCAATATTCATTACGCAGGGTAGTCTTAAAGATGTAAGGAGCGCCAATGGCCACCGCCCAGCCCAGAGCCAGATCGGTAGCCCGGCCGTCAATATCCTGCTCCACGGCAAAGCTGCAGTTAATTCCCGCGCCATTGACCTTCTTACCCTGGACATAAAGGCGCCGAACTGAGGGGCCCATGCCCTTGGGGCATACCCCGATTACATTAATATTCTTGGGAAATGATTGGCCGACGCTGGTCAGATGACCCAGCAGAAAACCATGTGACAGGCCCAGGGTAGCGCCGTCACGCATGGCATCAAAGACCAACTGATAATTTTCGGCCTGGGCCGCGTCTGAAATAAGCAGGATAACCAGGTCTGACTTAGCAGCAATATCGTACATCTCGCCCAGGGTACCGGCCTCCTCGTTAAAGCCGGCCTCCCTGGCTTTGGCCATGGAGGCGCTGCCAGGACGCAGGCCAACGGCTACCTTAATATCAGAATCAACCAATGAATCCTTGAGATTCTGGGCCTGTGCCGGTCCCTGAGAGCCCCAGCCAATTACCGCTATCTGTTTGATACCGGCGAAGGCCTGTTCCAGAAGATGAAATTGATCCCGACCGCCGCGGACAATTAACTCTTCCGTGTCCGCCAGTTTTATAGTTTCCGTCTTAAAAATACTGGTACTGAATGTTTCCATAATTACTTCTCCTTGATTTTATGACCGTGTCAGTTTGCAGCCCCAACACTTTGACGATAATTTCGCGCGTTAGATAATTTCGCGCGTTAATATCTTTACTTTCCAATTTTTAAAATACTGATTTTACCCCCCCCACAATAAAAAAATCTCCCCATGGCCAATGGAGAGATTTTTTAAAACGAGAGAAACTATGAAGTTTATTTTACGGCTTCAGAAAGTCCCTTCCCCGGCTTAAATTTAGCCACAGTCTTGGCCGCGATTTTTAACTCAGCGCCGGTTCTGGGATTACGCCCCGTCCGGGCAGCACGCTTAGTAACGGAAAAGGTGCCAAATCCGGTAAGGGCAATACTATCACCCTCAGCCAGGCTGGTGGTTATTGAATCAAGAAGAGCCTGCAAAGCTCTGCTGGCATCAGCCTTGGTAATTTCTGCGGATTTAGCAATCGCGGCTACAAGTTCTGTTTTATTCATCTCTTCCCCTTTTCAAATAATATTCTTTCTAAAATAAGCAAATATGCTTTTCCTCTTAAAATCTCCTTTAATAACAAGGGGAGCGATTACTTCCCTTGTTATTATTAACTATAGAGTTGGATTTGTTGCAAGAAAAAATATATGATTTCAGGAAAAAAATCTCTTTAACTCCTCTACGTCTTCAGACCGGCAGAGAAAGGTGAAAAGGTCACCCGCCAGAATTCTGGTATCACCATGCGGGATAATAACAGTGCCGTCCCGCTCCACCGAGACCACATTCACCCGCTTAAAAATCTGCATTTCAGCCAAGGTCTTACCGGCGGCGTTACTATCCGCTTTGACTCGTAAATCCACGAACGCGATATCACTTACCTTACGCAAGGCCATCCGTTCAGCCGCATACGTCTCCTGCTGCTTACGCATAATTCCCACCTCATAGGCCCTGATTATATCACTACGACTTATGAGGCCCACCAGCGTGACGCCATCCTCTCTCGAAACCACCGGCAGCCGGGACAGATCACGGGGCGACATCTTCTGGATGGCGGCCCATACCGGCTCATCGGGGAAGACGGTAACCGGATTGGCGGTGGCCACATCAATGATCTTCAGTTCACTAATCTTGCTGTTTCCCGACAATACCCTGGTCATATCCTCCAGGGTAACCATGCCATACAATTTTTTATTGTCTTCAACCACCGGGAAACCATGAAAAAGGGTCTCCTGGAATACCGCGTATAGATTCGTGAAGGGCAGATTGATATTAAAATGGATGGGTTCCTCGTTCATTACCTCCTCAACCCTCACCCCCTGCATGATATCCAGGTCACGGCCCTTGACAAAATGTAT
>CAZZJP010000069.1:0-9115 GCA_964654555.1 uncultured Desulfobulbia bacterium | reverse complement strand
ATAAAGGTTTTGCAGACCTCTGCCTTAGCCACTTGGCTACGCCGCCATACATCAAATTGAGACGCTGATATTAGCCGTAGTTGAGCTTTTTGACAAGTTAAAAATGCAATGAACCAGTCATTAAAGAAATTAATCCTGCAACAGACCCCCCAATGCACCGAATTAGAAAAAAAATTGGGTTATCACTTCAAAAAGCCTGAACTCTTGCTCAGATCCCTGATCCATCGTTCATACAGCTTTGAGCATAGTGAACTGCCGGGCTGTGATAATGAGACTCTCGAATTTCTGGGTGACGCGGTGCTGGATTTGATAGTTGGTTTTTTGTTATTTCAGCACTATCCCAAAGAGCCAGAAGGCATACTTACGAAAATGCGCTCGGCCTTGGTACAGGAGGGCGGCCTGACCGTGGTGGCCAGACAATTGGATCTGGGACGCTACATCTTGTTAGGCCGGGGCGAAGATAACAATGGCGGACGCGCTAAACCGTCAATACTCTCCTGCGCCTATGAGGCAGTAGTCGGAGCTGTTTTTGTTGATGCCGGTTATGAGGCCGCCCGCCTGGTGGTTGAGAGACATTTCATTGACCGCCTGCAGCTCAAAACACAGATTACCGATGCCAAGAGCCGCTTACAGGAGTTGACCCAACTCCATGGCGGCCCAGCCCCCACCTACAGCCTGGTGGACTCCTCCGGTCCGGATCATAACAAGTCATTTACGGTCTCCGTGCTGCTGAATGGCGAGGAGCTGGCCTCAGCGACGGCCAGTAATAAAAAGGCGGCTGAACAAAAGGCCGCCGCCCTGGCGCTGCATCAGTTGTCCCCCCAATAAAGACGAAAAAATGAAAACCTCTCAATCCCCACCTTTAATTATCCCCATATTTATCACCCATGAGGGGTGTCCCCATCGCTGCCTATTCTGTAATCAGGGGCCCATAACCGGGCAAAGCCATCGGGTGGGGCCGCAAGAGGTAAAAGATGAAATACGCAAATGGCTGCAGCGCTCTCCCGCCCGGGGACGCAGAGTTGAAACCGCCTTTTATGGCGGCAGCTTCACAGCCCTGCCCATAATCAGGCAGCGAGAACTGCTCCAGGCTGTCCAACCTTTTTTAGACTCCGGTCAGGTGCAGGCCATTCGTCTCTCTACCCGCCCAGACTATATCGACTCCCAAAGCGCTGGTTTTCTCAGCGCTTACGGGGTACAAACCGTCGAGCTTGGTATTCAGTCCATGTCCAACAAGGTGCTGACCGCCAGTAAAAGGGGGCATAGTACCGAGCAAAGTATAAAGGCAATTAATTTTTTAAGCGCCTCCAAACTGCGGGTTGGAGCTCAGCTCTTACTGGGCCTGCCGGCGGAGACCACGCTCTCCACCCTGCGGGGCGTTCGGCGCTTAACAACCATGAAAATAGATTTTGTCCGCCTATATCCAGCCCTGGTCATTAAGGGCAGCGGCCTGGCAGACCTCTATCATCAACACAAATACCGCCCCTTAACCATGAACCAGACCATTGCCCTCACCGCCCGGATCGGCTCTATTCTAAGTCAGCATCACATACCGGTAATCCGTATAGGCCTGCCCGCCTCTGAGGAATTGGAGAATAATCTGCTGGCCGGCCCCTACCATCCAGCCCTTGGTGAAATGGTGGCCGCCCGCATATTCTTCAACAAAATAAGGGGAAAACTCCGTTCCCCCCCCAAAGAGCCCTGGCAGCTGACCATCTCACAACGCGACCGCTCCATATTTTACGGCCAGAAGAAATGCAGCCTCCTGCGTTTACAACGTCTTGGCCTGCTCAGGGGGGGGAAAATAAAATTCACCAACAACCAGCGCGGGCTGATAACTCTGCGGCCGAGCTAAGGGCAACGGCACATATGAAAATAGAGATCAATTATGGTGCTTTAAAGGCCTTAAAATAGACCCTCCTGGGGGCAGGATACCCCTCCACCGTCAGTTGCGGATTATCCGCATCAATAAAATCTTCATAGGATTCAAAGGCCATCCAGGGGGTACGACGCTGTTCCTGACTGGACATGGGGTGAGAGCAGAAAAGCTCTACTTTGGTAAATCCGGCCCGCAGCAGCCAGTTTTGCAGACAGACGGCGGTCGGGACAAAATAGGTGCCTGGTACCTTGGCATAACGTTCAGCCGGAAACAGAGCCACAGACTCCTCGCCGGGGATGGCCTGCGATTCCACAATAAGGCAGCCGCCGGGGCGTAAAGCCGCCCTTATCTCCTTTAACATACCCAGCGGTGATATACGGTGATATATAATCCCCATGAGAAATATAACCTCAAAGGTCTCAGGGAAAAGGCCTATATCCTCCACTCCAAAGGGTTCAATCGCCAGATTGCGCAGACCAGCCATGCCGTTAAGGCTTTTAAAGGCATAATAATGTTGCAGATAAGGTTCAAATCCTAATACCAGCGCCGGAGAAGCAGCCGCCATCCTAAACATATAATAGCCATTATTACAGCCAATATCAGCGATTATCTTACCCCGCAGAGGGGGCAGAACAGGCTCCAGACGCCGCCATTTTCGTTCACTGCGCCACTCGGCATCAATATCAATTCCAAAAACAGAGAACGGCCCCTTGCGCCAGGGCATGAACTGGCGCATAGCTCGATAAACAATCTGCCACTCATCAGGGCTTAGTTCATCACAATCTCCGATCTTTACCACGTCAGTATTCAGCGACAATTGCCGGGCCCGGATGCCGGTCAGCGACTCATATGGTTCCCTGAAACGCCGAAAACCCTTTTTGTTCTGCTGTAGACGGCGCTGCATCACGGTATGCAGGGCTCGCACTGCCTCTTGGCGGGCCTGAGGCATAAAGGCAAGATATTCGGGCATCCCCGGCTACCCCTTCAGAGCGATAAACGATGAAAAATTAAACCATTGGAAAAAGGTCTCAATGTGACAAAAACCGGCCTGGCGCAAGAGCTCAATATTCTCCGTGGTGGAAAAGGGAATAAGGATATTCTCCAGGGCCTCACGTTTCTTGGCAATCTCTATTTCTGAATAGCCCTGCCGTCGTTTAAAATCGAGATAAAACTGCAGAAAAGCGCGATTAAAGAGGGGATCATGATTAATGGATTTCTCACTGATAATCAACACCGCGCCAGGGGGCATAAGGGCATAAAGAGCCCGGATAAAATCAAGCCTCATCATGGGACGAATAAACTGAAGGGTATAATTCATTATCACCGCCGCTGGTGAGCGCAGATTCAAATTCATTATATCATCGCACTCAAAACGCAGCTTGTCCCCCTTGCCATACATCTCCGCCTTCAGGCGTGCCTTTTTAATCATGGCGGCGGAGTTGTCAATTCCAATAAACTGCAGGTCAAGATGAGCAAGCCGCCGAGCCAGTTCCATCAGACTGTTACCGGTGGAACATCCCAGGTCATAAACCCGGCCGTCAGGCGTGAGAAAACGAGCCAGGAGTTGAGCCGTCATCCCGATTATCTCATTATAAAAGGGGATGCTGCGGCCCAGCATATCATCAAAAACCTCGGCGACCCCGGCATTAAACTTAAAATCGTCCACCGGAGCGGCCCCGTCATTAAAAAGCGTATCGGCAGCCATTAAAATCTTATTCTTTGCTCTGCTGGTAAATCAGGATTAGGGCGATAGAGTAAAATCATACGGCCTATTACCTGTACCACTGCCGCCCCGCTGGCGGCACTGACTGTTATTGCCGCTTCCTGACGATCCAGAGGACAGTTATTCTGGAGCTTGATCTTGATTAATTCCCGTTTACGCAAAACCTCGTCAATGGCTGCCAGTACGGAATCAGCCGCCCCTTCCCGGCCCAGCATGGCAAGAGGCGAAAGGTGATGCCCCAAGGCACGCAAATGGCGGGCCTCTTTTTTATTAATCACGGTATTGGTTGGACGTCTTTTTTTGTTTTTCATGATCGTAATTTTGTATTAAACTGAGTTGGTTATTTTATGCCGGGAGCCGATTAAATTTTTTTGGTCTTATTGGGTGAAAGTCATTCTGTCCCCAAATAAAAAACGAGGAAATTTTAGACCGACTACTTTAGACCGACTACCTGTAATAATCCTAAAAAACATTAGAAACAATCCGCGCTCCCCCTACCCAGGTGCCGATCATCGAGCCAAAGCCTGGCAGCAGAAAAGCCAGTAGAACCTTAAGCAATTTATTTCGCCACCAGCCGCGCCAGGTTCCCATATCCTCCAGCACAGTCTCAAACTCCTTCACCACCGGCGGTCTGACCATTACCTGAATAAAGGCCGTCACATACCCCGCCCCAATCACCGGGGTAAGGCTGGTAATGGGAGCCGCGGCAAAGGCCCCTAAAATTGTCCAGGGATGCGCCAAGGCAAGGGCCGCACCGATGGCCGAAGGAATACCGTTGGCCAGTATCCAGTAAATAATATTCGCCCCGGCCGCCGCCCCGCCCTTATGCCAGCCGATAAAGGCAATGGAGGCAATAATCACGGCGGGTATTGACCACCCCAAGACCTTCCAAAGGGCTGAAATCGGCGGAATACTGTCTATATCAGCTAATTGAGCGCTGCGATCCTCATGGAGGGCCTTCACTGTCCCCTCAAGATGGCCGGCCCCGATCACCGCCACCAGTTTCTTACCCTCAGCAGCCTTTATTTTTTCGGCCAGAAAGGTATCACGCTCATCAATAATTACCCTTTTCAGTTCAGGTAGACTAGCGCCCAATTCATTCAACAATTCGGTCAAAACATCCTGCTTCTTCAATTCAGCCAGCTTTTCTTCACTGAGCTCAGTGTTGTCAAAAAGGCTGGCAGCGAGATTGGCCAGCAGATAACTTTTCTTCCAGAAAGAAGTGGCCCGCCAGGCCCGGCGCAAAGTAACCCGTGCCTCACGATCACAGAGGGCGACAGGAATATCTTTGTCCTGAGCCGCCAGGGCCGCCTCAATCAGTTCCGAACCCGGTATAACCCCCAGCTGGGCTCCCATCTTCTTCTGATATGAGGCGAGAATCAGATTTACAACCAGGGTTGATAGTTGTTTACGGCGAATAATCTGTTTAAGATCCATGGACTCCCAGCGCTGCTTTTTGGCCAGCGAATCATAACGTTTTTGATCCAGTTCTATACAGACACAATCCGGCCGCTCCTGTTCTATAACCCGACGCACCAGTTCCGCTGATTTTTGCGAGACATGGGCGGTACCAACCAGGATAATCCGGCGCTCACCCAATTGCACTATGCGAACCTCTGACGGATATGTACTATCAACCTCTGAATTACTTTGCATAAAGACTCCCGATAACCTGTGGTTCTCAGCTATTGTAAAACACGAAAATCCAATATCTTATATCACTTGACAAAGATTCTCAAAAGATTAAAATTATTCTATAATATCTTATGGTACCTATAAATCTTAAAGGAGACTTTATCCATGAAAAATTGTTTTTTGGTTCTGTGCGCCGCCTTTTTTCTCTTTGCCTCATCAAATCCGGCTCTATCCAGTCCGCTAAAGCGCTACGACTCAGCAACCAGGACCTGCCGTATCTTTACCCATGCCAGCCTCTGGGAGGGCTACAAGGTCTTCGTGAATAACTGTAAGGTCTGCCATCATCGAGGCAATAAACAGGGGGCCAAGTTTCTCTACACCGAATCCAAGGTGCGTAAAGGCTGGAACCGGGTATTTGCCGAAAGATACCCGATATGCGCCAAAAATGGCAGCTGGGGCAATCTTTCCAAAGAACAGATTGCCAAACTGAACGATTACCTTTATAAAAATGCCGCTGACACCTATGATCCTTACGACGCGACAGACTGCGGCTGATAAAACCTTCACTTCCCGGTCGGGAAGGAAAAAAGGATATCAAGTACTTTCAAAGTTAAAGGTCAGTTAAATCTACCCGAACAATACGATTAATAGACAATGGAATACAAAACTGGCAATATTGGCCGCATATTTACCATACGCTTTGACGATGGAGATGACCTCCTGTCTTCACTCTCAACACTGGCCGAGAAAGAGAATATCAAGGCCGGCTGGTTCAATATAATCGGCGGGTTGCGCCAAGCCGAGGTCGTTACCGGGCCGAAAGAGGCCACCATGCCTCCTGATCCAGTTTGGGCCACAGTTGATGAACCACAGGAGGTTATCGGGGTCGGAAGCCTGTTCCGGGATGAAAACAATACCCCTAAAATTCATCTCCATACCGCCCTGGGGCATCATGGCAGAACAATGACCGTCTGCGTCCGTAAAGGTACAAAGACCTATCTAATCTTAGAAGTTTATCTTATTGAGATTAATGACATAAATGCCATCCGGCCATGGTTTCCGGCCGGGGGCTTTAATCGCTTAACTTTCACTTGAGCGCCTGCAAAAAATGGTTGCTGATAAATAAAAAGGCTAATGTTTATAATAAAAACATTAGCCTTTTTTTTACAGTGAGATTTAGTGGACTTATTTAGTTATCACTATCCTCATCGCTATCCTCGCGATAATTAACCAGTTCAAGAATCGCCATGGGAGCGGCATCACCAATCCGGTTACCGGTTTGAATGATCCTGGTATAGCCACCATTTCTGTCCATATACTCATCCCGCAAGGTATCAAAGAGCTTGGCGACTACCAGCTTATCCTTAATAAAGGCCAGAGCTTGGCGGCGGGCATGCAGATCACCGCGTTTTGCCAGGGTAATCATCTTCTCAGCAACCCGGCGCACCTCCTTTGCCTTGGGAGTGGTAGTAACTATTCTCTCATACTCCAGCAAAGAAGTAACCATATTTCTAACCATTGCCCGGCGGTGGGAAGTGGTGCGTCCCAAACGTCTTCCTGCTTTTCCGTGTCTCATTATCTGCTAACCTCTCTATGTGGCTTTTATGCCCTAATTTTCCGTAGAATCATCCTGGGGGGGTTCCCAGCCTTCAAGCTTCATCCCCAGGGTCAGCTGCATTTCAGCCAATAACTTTTTGATCTCATTGAGGGACTTACGCCCAAAGTTCTTAGTCTTGAGCATTTCCGCCTCAGTTTTCTGAACCAGTTCCCCAATATAATTTAACTCAGCGTTGCGCAGACAATTAGCTGAACGTACTGACAGTTCAAGATCCTCAACACTCCTGAAGAGATTTTCATTAGAGGGGACGTTAGAACTATCTTCCACTAATTCGGCCTCAGGCTCGACATTATCTTCATCAAAATTGATAAAAATCTGCATTTGCGCCTTCATTATCTTGGCGGCATAAGCCAAGGCGTTTTCAGGCGTAATACTGCCATCCGTATGAATTTCCATGGCCAATTTATCATAATCAGTTCTCTGACCAACCCGCGCCTGAGTCACGATAATCTTGACCTTTTGAATGGGGGAGAAAATAGCGTCAATGGGGAAGGCATTAACCGGCATATCTTCGGTCTTGTTATTTTCAGAAGGGCTGTAGCCCTTACCCCATCTCACCTGAAATTCCGCAACAAAACGACCATCTTCACCGGTAATAGTACATATATGCTGTTCAGGATTCATCACCTCAACCCGGCCGTCAGGAGAGATAATATCGGCCGCGGTAACCGGCCCGCTCTTAGTTTTCTCAATTTTAATAACTGTCGGCTCAGCCGATTTTAAATGCAGACGAACCTCTTTGAGATTCAGAATAATCTCGGTAACGTCTTCAAGAATACCGGATAGAATGGCATACTCATGATCAGCACCCTCTATCTTCACAGAGGTAATTGCGGCGCCCTGAATAGAGGACAGCATAACCCGCCGCAAGGAATTCCCCACAGTAGTAGCAAAACCTCTCTCAAGGGGCTGGCAGGAAAATTTACCATAGCGCTCGGTATGAGTAGCCGGATCAAGATCAAGCCTTTCCGGTAAAATCAACTCTGTCCAGTTACGATAAAATGGATCGGAATCCAGCTGTATATTATTCTCAGTCTCAGTCATAATCTTTTTATATATGATCGTAACCAGCACCGTTAACGATGCTGATATAACCATTCATAGTTAGTTATGCCTAAATAAGGCCTAACATTTATTTAGAGTAAAGTTCAACGATAAGATTTTCCTGAATAGGCATGGTAATTTCTTCACGATTGGGCAAAGCCTGGACTGTACCCACGTATTTGTCCTTGTCCAGCTTCAGCCAGCTGGGAACACCGCGACGAACTACCGCGCTAAGACTGTCATTTAACGCTTCAATTTTACGACTTTTTTCCTTAACGGTTATTTCATCATTAACTGAAACCAAAAATGACGGGATGTTTGTCTTACGGCCATTAACTAAAAAATGATTATGACGCAGCAACTGACGAGCTTGATTACGGGAAGAAGCCAGTCCAAGACGATAAATAACATTATCAAGACGGCGCTCTAACAAGACAAGCAGGTTCTCACCAGTTACGCCCTTAGCTCGATCTGCCATTACAAAATACTTATGAAACTGCCCCTCTAACATGCCATACATTCTTCTTACTTTCTGCTTCTCCCGCAGCTGAATGGCATAATCCGACATTTTACGCATCCGGGCCTGGCCGTGCTGCCCCGGGGCATAAGACCGTCTTTCAAAGGCGCATTTATCGGAATAACACCGATCGCCCTTGAGAAAAAGCTTTATTTGCTCACGTCTGCATTGACGACAAAGAGCACCAGTATATCTTGCCAATGTACTTCCTCCTAATTTATTAGGTAAATCCGAACACCAATAGATTTTAATTCAAGCTCAGGGGGCTTAAACCCTTCTTCTCTTAGGCGGCTTACAGCCATTATGGGGAATTGGGGTCACATCACAAATCCTGCTAACCTCAAGACCAACCTGCTGCAAAGCCCGCAGAGCCGCGTCACGACCAGGGCCGGGACCGGTTATATTTACTTCAACCTTGCGCATTCCGTGATCCATGGCCTTTCTGGCCGCGGTTTCAACGGCACTTTGGGCCGCGAAAGGCGTACTTTTCCTTGACCCCTTAAAGCCCAGACAGCCAGAACTCGACCAGGAAACGGCATTACCCTGCTTGTCAGCAAAGGTCACCAGTGTATTATTAAAGGTGGATTTAATACTGACAACCCCCTCTGGAATATTCTTTTTTTCTCTTGCTTTAGTACGTCTTTTCGGACCTGCCATCCTGTTCTCCTAAGACTAAAATATTTCTAATTTCAATTACTT
>CAZZJP010000068.1:0-9167 GCA_964654555.1 uncultured Desulfobulbia bacterium | reverse complement strand
GTAAAGATGATGGTGTCCGGCCGCATTACACTCTGCCCATATCCCAATGGTCTAAATTAAACGGGGTGAACGGCACGCCTTCCGCCACCTTTCTTGATAATGTCCGGGTCGGCAAGACCGATGGCAACTATAAATTTGCCTTCCGGGCCCAGTTCGGCCGGCCTGCTGACCGCCTGCGGGTTGATCTTAAGGGCCTGTTGAGCCATACCTCCAATGTCGGCCCGGTACTTGGTGAGTACCTTACCAGCAGTGCTGACTGGCGGGAAGAGATTAAGGCAACTGCCGAGGCCAGGGGCGGCCGTTATTCACCATTTTATGTGCAGGAGTCTGAGAATTTTCTCATTTCTCCGGAGATAAAGCTACATATTAATGAGCATAATAACCTTACCCTGATCCCCTATTATCATCGTCTCAAATCCCACTCGGTGTTCAGTGATTTCTTACTTGATGAGGTGCGGAGGCTTCATATCAGCCTGCCCCCCACCAATGGCAATGACTGCCCGGCCATGAAATGTAACGAGGATTATTACGCCTATGGCGATGAACTGCATATGGGCGTCACTCTGATAAATAATTACACAGGCCTTCGTAACCAGAAGATTGCCTGGGGGGTAGAGGCCAAATACTTCAAATTCTATATCTATCCCTGGCAATGGAAAACGCTTAGCGCCTTTGCCGAGGATCAGGCCCAGATTGGTAAATTTACCCTGCTGGGCGGTCTGCGCTATGATAAGACCTATTATCACCATGAGATATCGGCGGTACCACCCTTTAACGACGGCCCTTATCCCCCTCCTGAAGATGCGGCGGCTTATACCAAGCGCCTGGCCCTGGCCTATCAAATAAGTGAGCGGCAGACGGTGAGGCTGTCCTATCAGGAGGGCTTTCGCTTTGCCGATTACTGGCCGTTGAAATGGGTGGCGCATCAGAACAAGGCTGATGGCACCAATATTAAACTTAAACCTGAAACCTCAAAGAGTTATGAACTTAATTATGATATCAACGGACTTGTGAAGTCCTTGAATATTACCAGCGCCCTGTTTTATAACCGCTATAAAGACACCCAGGGCTGGGTGGACAATGGTTTTACTTACGGTAACAGTCACAAGATCATTACGGCCGTGGGCGGTGAGTTGAGCCTGGCCTACCAGCCGCCGGACGGCCCCTTTTCCGGCTCTCTGTCCTACAGTTACTCCAGGCCGGTTGATTCCTTTGAAGATTCCATCCGGGTGGCCAACGCGGATGATACCTGGACTCGTTATCCTGTCCATATGTTTAAGGTGTATCTTAGCTATGAAATTATACCCGGTCTTTTTGCCGGGGCCAACGGCCTGTTAGAATCGCCCCGCTATGAAAAGGCGAAAGTAACTGATCCAGCAGTGGCCGCTCTTTTTGATAAATGGTCTTTTGTGATGGATGCCAATCTCTGGTATCAGTTTGATAAACATCTCAAACTTTCGTTGAGCGCGAAAGAACTGCTGCATAAAAATTACAATCAACATCCTGCCTATTTTAACGGTACCCGCCCCCTTGATTCGCCTAGGGCCGAGAACCCGCAATATTATCTATCCCTCTCTTATAACTATTGACCTGGGTTGCATGATGTCTTGGCTTGACGTAAGTATTAAACACAAACTAACCCTGATTCTGATGCTTACCAGCAGCCTGACGGTGCTGGTCGCCTGCCTGGCATTTTACGGCCTGGTAGTTAATCATTTTCAGAAGGTCTATAAACGGGATATGAACAATCTGGCTCTTATTGTCGGTTCCAACTGCAAGGCCGCTCTCATGTTTGACGTTCCAGAGGACGCTGATACAGTGCTTGCCACTCTTAAGGGCCGCAAATCAGTTCGGCAAGTGACTCTCTATGACAACCAGGGGCAGGTCTTTGCCCGCTATAATGCTGTTGTGGTTGATGGGGCTTCAAGCAAAGAATTTTGTACCTTTTCGCAGAATGTTACCCTTGATGACGGCACCCATGTTGGTCGTATCGTTATCAAGGATGATATGCGTGATATGGCCAGAGGCCGGAGGCAGATATTACTTATTCTCTTGCTGGCAGCTGTCGGCTCTCTGTTCTCGGCCTTTTGGCTTTCAGCCCTTCTGCGTAATGTTGTCTCTAAACCATTAATGGCTTTAACTGAGATGGTCAAACGGATTGCCGCCGGAGATTTTCAGTTTGAGGAACGCTCATGCACGCGCGGGCGTGATGAGATGGGGGTTCTCTGTACTGCCTTTGTGGAGATGAACAACCGGCTACGTGATTCCCATGAGCGTTTGGAAGAATATAACCGTACCCTGGAAGGCCGGGTTGCGGCCCGAACCGAGGAACTGCAGAATGCCATGGACGATCTTAGGAAGAGTCAGGCTCAATTGGTGCAGTCCGAGAAAATGGCGGCCCTGGGCCAGTTGGTGGCCGGGGTTGCTCACGATATTAACAATAATATAAATTTTATCGCCGGAGCCTTACCTAATATTAAGCGGATGACCAATGATTTGATCGTGGAAATGGCGGAAAATCATAAAGCCTCCCCGGCTTGGAAGATGCATCTTGATATAATTTCATTATTGGCCAATGCCGAGGAGGGGGTTAGAAGAACAAAGAAAATTGTCCAGGATCTTAACGCCTTTTCCAGATCCAGCCATGGTCAATTTGTACCGGTTGATGTACACGCCGAACTTAATAATATCATCAATCTTCTCCGTTACGAGTGCCGGGACAGGGTGAAAATTATCCGGGATTTCGATCCGGATCTGTCCGCCGTCTATTGTCAAAGGGATCATATGAGCCAAGCTTATATGAATATACTCCTTAACGCCATACAGGCCATTGGCAAACGGGGGACGATCTGGCTTAAGACCTGGCAGAGCGGGGACAAAGCCTGTATCAGTTTCCGGGATAATGGGAGTGGAATTGAACCCGGGGCCTTAAAGCATATCTTTGACCCCTTTTTCAGCACCAAACCAGTGGGGCAGGGTACCGGCCTTGGCTTGTCAATTACCTATAATATTGTGAAAAACCATCATGGTAAGATTGAGGTACACTCATTGCCGGGCCGAGGAACGGAGATTGTCATTACCCTGCCCGTGGAGCTGCGTAAAAATGTTGACAATGAAGATGGCGCGGGGGCCGGAGAATGAAGATGAGACTTCATTTAAAGATGGCGGTTGTGGTCTGGGTTCTGTTTGCTTCCTTCGCGGCTGTTTCGTTGGCGGCGGCCGACGGCGGAGAGCCGGTGATCAGACGGGTTCAGGTCAAGGCCGTCTATCTTTATAATTTTTTGCATTTTGTCTCCTGGCCGGATCGTAAAGAAAAGAAAGTTGTAAAGGTAATCGGTGTCTTAGGCGGCCAGGAGCTGGGCCGCAGTCTTACGGAATTGGCGGGGCGTCTAAGGCAGAAAGGGAGAACGGCTATCAGGGTTATCATCTATAGCTCTTATCGGTCTGATCTCGATTTTTCGGCTTGCCATATTCTTTTTATCGGCCGCTCGCAGGCCAGTAATTTCAAGATGATTATTTCTCGGCTCAAGGGGCAGCCCATTCTGACGGTGGCTGATGCTAAGAATTTTCTAAACGCGGGCGGCATGATTAAGCTGGTGGAGATGGAGCGGCGGATTCGATATCAGGTGAATTTAAGCGCCGCCCGGGCGGTTGGCCTGCGTTTAAGCTCTCAGCTTCTGGAGTCCGCCCTTACGGTTATTAAGCCATTGGCAAAGGGAGATTAAGGTTAGTCCCAGGCATAAAAGAATTATGGTCTTCGGCTCCGGGACAGGGGTAATGGAGTCAATCTTGGCCACGGCCTGCTGCTGGACGCCGATGGCGGTGGTGGGAAGGGACAGGGTGAATGATTTCGTGGACATCTTCTGTAATGAACTTATATCGCAGGGTAAATGGCCATCTGCCAAGAGCTGTCGGGTGTCTTTGAGGAGAAATGATCCCATGGTGTTCTTCACTGGCAGGGAGAAGGGCTCTATTTCCTTACCAGGCCCGCCACTGGTATTAAACCAGAGCTGAAATTCACTCATGGGACTATAGCTGTTATTGTACTTCACGGAGTCGTCAAAGATGGCGATGCGGGCGTTTTGGATATTGACAGGGCTTTTATCAGTGGTGAAAGAGAGATTTATAACCTTGGTTGTGCTGTGATAATAGGCCCTTTTATTATCGCCTTTAAGGGGAATAGTGGTATCATAATATATAGTACCGGCTACCGGATGACCGGCTGTGAGAAGACCGCTGAAATCAGAATCAACCGTTGTCCAGGAACCGCTGAAGCGAAAGCCTATTATATCCGCCCTGGCGGAATTTAAACCCCCGCCCCACAAGAACGATTCTACGACCAGAAATATAAGCATCCACCTCATATTATCCCCCTGTTTTAATTTGTGATAAAATTAACATATAAAAGAGCTGAAGGCAAAAAAAAAGAGCGGCCGGTAATTAACTGTTCCGGCCGCTCTTTTTTAAAGCCCGATGTGTAATCGGCATATTTGGGATAACAGGGGGTCAGTCATCACCCCCAGCTGGTTTGGCCGTACCATCCTGTCTGGTCATGTCGTGTTGATGCATGGGCATGTCGTCTTTATCTATTATCTTGCCTTTTTGGTGCATGGGCATGTCGTCCTTATCTATTATCTTACCTTTTTGCTGCATGGGAATGTTATCTTTTTGCCTCATCATCATACCCTGATTATGATTCATCCCACCCATTGCAGCGCTCCCGGCGCTGGAAGATGATTTTCCTCAACCGCTTGCTCCTGCGGTGGTAACGGCCCCCAGTCCGATTCCGGCAGTAGATAATAAACTGGCAATGCCAACCCCGGCCAGCAACTTTTTAAGTTCATTTCTTTTCATTATTTCCTCCTTTTGGATGTAGGTAAGATGAAATTAATTATTATTATTATATCTGATATATGCCTAAAGCTGTCAAGCAAAAAAGGCCAAGGCGGTACTTTTTTTATTATAAAATTTATGATAGAGTATAATACTGATTAAAAGAGGGTAAAAAATATGGGAAAGGCACAGCGCCGGGCGGAGCGCTATAACAAAAACATAACCATTGACCTCGTTCTGCGGGATGAAGGCCGGGATATGCGTCTGGCCGGGCCGGTGCCATGCTTTGTGGTTGATCTGTCTTCCTATGGTTTAGGGCTTATATTGAATCAGGTTCATTTTCAGGGGCATCATTTTTTCTATGAGCCGCAGGACAACTCTGATAATCAATTATATATTGAACGGGAGGGTGAAAAAGATGGCGAGGTGCTGACGATTCCAGTACGGCCGGTCTGGTTTAACCTTGATGATGATGAGGAGCTGCGCTGCTTCCATATGGGGGTTGAGTTTCAGGCCCCGCCCAATGATAAGAGAATTATACTCTTGAAGCGTATTGCCGCCGGGAAAATGGGCGAGGAGGGGGGATGGCTTAACCGGCTGTTGTTAAAGCTGTGGACGTGATACATTTGGGTGAGTTAAGCCGTCAGGGAGTAGCAAAAACAAAAAACCGTCTCTTTAAAAAAAGAGACGGTTTTTTTGTCGGTTATTTATAAAACCGTCCATTCAACATCGAACTTTAAATAAACCACAGAGAACACAGAAGAATATTCGCGGTCAAGTCTGATTTCTCTATATGCGTCTTTTCCGTGTCTTCCGTGCTTTCCGTGGTAAAAATGCACAAGTAGCGCTTTTCCTAATAGATATCCAGGTATTCGTCTAATTCCCAATCGGTTACGGCTATGCGGTAGCGATCCCACTCCGCTTCTTTGCTCTCCAGATATTTTTTGAAGATGTGTTCACCAAGGGTTGCCTGGGCAAGGGAACTCTGGCGCAGAACAGCTAAGGCCTCGTTTAATGAGGAGGGCATGGAGGCAATACCGGCGGCATCCTTTTCAGCGGCGGTCATATGGAAGATATTGACGTCCGTTGATTTGGGGGGCGTTAATTTATTTTTAATGCCGTCGAGTCCGGAATTCAGCATCATGGCAAAGGCGAGATAAGGGTTGCAGGTGGGATCCGGGCAGCGAACCTCGACTCTGGTGCCCAGGCCGCGGGAGGCTGGAATGCGGCACAGGGCACTGCGGTTAGCGGCGGACCAGGCGACGTAGACCGGGGCCTCGTAGCCGGGAACTAAGCGCTTATAGGAGTTGACCGTCGGGTTGGTAACGGCTGCAAAATCACGGGCGTTTTTGATAATTCCGGCAATATACTGATAAGCGACTTCACTGAGCTGCAGGGCATCACTCTCATCGGCAAAGGCGTTAGTGCCGTCAAGATTGAACAATGACTGGTTGGTGTGCATGCCGGAGCCATTAATGCCGAAGATGGGTTTAGGCATAAAGGTGGCGGCCAGGCCGTGTTTCTTGGCAATGGCTTTTACTGCCCAGCGGAAGGTCAGAGTGTTGTCGGCGCAGGCCAGGGCATCGGCGTATTTGAAGTTGATCTCGTGCTGGCCTTCGGCGACCTCATGATGAGAAGCCTCAATCTCAAAGCCCATAGCCTCCAGGGTCTCGATGATTTCCCGGCGGCAGTCGTTGCCGGAATCATCCGGATCAAGGCTGAAATAACCGGCGCGGTCATTGGTAATGGTGGTGCTGTTGCCCTCCGGGTCTCTCTCAAAGAGGAAGAACTCGGCCTCGGTGCCTACATTCATGGTGAAACCCATTTCATGGGTCTCGGCCATGACGCGTTTCAGATTACAGCGCGGGCAACCGCTGAAGGGGGTGCCATCGGCGTTATGGACATCACAGATCAGGCGGGCGGCGGCAATGCCGTCCTGGTTGCGCCAGGGCAGGATAACGAAGGTGTCATAGTCCGGCTCTAAGTACATATCGGATTCCTCAATATTGGCAAAGCCGCTGATTGAGGAGCCGTCAAACATGATTTTACCATCCAGGGCCTTTTCCAGCTGGCTGCGGGGAATGGCGATATTCTTCATAAAGCCGTTAATGTCGCAGAACTGCAATCTGAAAAAGTTGATATTTTTTTCTTCGACAATTTTTAAAATCTCGTCTCTGGTCATCATTTAGCTCCTTGTTGTGATATTATTAAAAGCATTCCTTATTGAATCAGACAAGCCTTACCCGAAAATTCATACCCTAAAAAAAGAAAAAAATCAGCCGTTATTCTCTTAATAAGGCCACAAAATGATATTTTTTATTTTTTGGGTTACGATGTCAAACAATTTATCTAATGCAAATATAACGCCAGATGTACGGAGATGCTCGTTGATCTTGCTCTCGTTAGTTGTTTTGGGGTATACGTCTTTCTCTACACAAGTGTTGACTTCTGCCATATTTTACAAAAAAGGGTAAAAAAAAGGTTATAAATTACAAAAATGACAAAAAGCCGGCGGGGATGATGCCGTCGGCGGAATGATGCTTTGATTTGCGTCTTTGCCCTGTCCGTGTTATATTTGCAAGGATGAATGTTGCTTACTGTGATTTTATTCAGTGTGATACTTAATAGTTACAACCGATTTTTATAATGCCGGGGCAAACCTGGTTATGGAGGATGCCATGGAATACTCTCCTGAAGTGGAAGAAATGGTCTGTGTGGCCAAAGGGGCTCAGAACGGCCCGGCTCCCATCCCTGAGGAGGGTCGCTGGGTGCAGGCCAAAGAAATTAAGGATATTTCCGGCCTGACGCATGGAGTGGGCTGGTGCGCCCCCCAGCAGGGGGCCTGCAAATTGACCTTAAATGTCAAAGACGGGATTATCGAAGAGGCCTTGGTAGAGACAGTGGGCTGTACCGGCATGACTCATTCCGCTGCCATGGCCTCTGAAATTTTACCCGGCAAGACTATCCTTGAGGCCTTAAACAGTGATTTGGTCTGTGATGCCATTAATGTCGCCATGCGGGAGATATTTCTCCAGATCGTTTATGGCCGCAGCCAGACCGCCTTTTCGGAGAATGGCCTGCCGGTGGGGGCCGGTCTGGAGGATCTTGGCAAGGGCAAGCGTAGCGTAACCGCCACCATGTACAGTACCAGGCTCAAGGGGCCGCGTTATCTTGAGATGGCCGAGGGTTATGTCACCCGTCTGGGGCTTAACGAGGGTGGAGAAATTATTGGTTATGAATTTGTCCGCTTAGGCCCCATGATGGAGCTTATCTCGCAGGGCATAAGCGCTGATGAGGCCCTGGTTAGATCTACCGGTACCTACGGGCAGTTCGCCGAGGCCTGTAAATTCATTGACCCCAGAAAAGAGTAAAGGAGCTGAAAATGGCATTATTTGAGGGATATGAGCGCAGAATAGGGCAGATCCTGCCGGCCTTGAAGGGATATGGGATAGACTCCTTAGAAGAGGCCCGTAAGATATGTGAGGACAGAGGACTTGATATTGCCGCTCTGGTGCGGGAGGTGCAGCCCATTTGTTTTGATAACGCCTGCTGGGCCTATACCGTGGGGGCGGCTATGGCCATTAAGAAGAGAGAAACTAAGGCGGCGGAGATCGCCAGGGTTCTCGGCGAGGGGCTGCAGGCCTTTTGTGTCCCAGGATCAGTGGCCGCTGAACGGCTGGTTGGCCTTGGGCACGGTAATCTGGCCTCCATGCTTCTTTGTGAGGAAACCAAATGTTTTGCCTTTGTGGCCGGTCATGAGTCCTTTGCCGCCGCCGAGGGGGCCATTGGTCTGGCCCATTCAGCCAATAAGGCCAGAAATAGTCCTCTGCGGGTGATCTTAAACGGTCTGGGCAAGGACGCGGCCCACATAATCTCCCGCATCAACGGTTTTACCCATGTCAAGACCATTTTTGACTATAAAACCAGTGAGCTGACCATTGTCAGTGAGACCGTTTATTCCAAGGGCGAGCAGGCGAAGGTACGCTGTTACGGGGCGGATGATGTCCGGGAGGGGGTAGCGATTAACCATCTTGAAAAGGTTGATGTCTCCATAACCGGGAATTCCACTAATCCCACCCGCTTTCAGCATCCGGTGGTCGGCACCTACAAAAAAGAATGCCAGGCCCTGGGCCGGAAGTACTTTTCCGTGGCCTCCGGCGGTGGCACCGGCCGTACCCTGCATCCCGATAATATGGGCGCCGGCCCGGCATCATACGGCATGACGGACACCATGGGCCGGATGCATTCCGACGCCCAATTCGCTGGTTCTTCCTCGGTGCCGGCCCATGTGGAGATGATGGGACTCATCGGTATGGGCAACAACCCCATGGTCG
>CAZZJP010000067.1:0-9297 GCA_964654555.1 uncultured Desulfobulbia bacterium | reverse complement strand
TGTTGATCTCCGATCAATCGGGGCGCAGTAATGTTCTCCACAAGGCCAAAAAATTTGGCCTTGATCTGGAAAGTACTGATCCCTTAGTGACCACCATTCTCAAAAAATTGAAGGATCTTGAAAATCAGGGATTTCAGTATGAGGGGGCCGAGGCCTCTTTTGAACTCCTCATGCGGCGGGCCATGGGGACGCTGCCGGTATTTTTTGAGTTAAAGGGCTTCCGGGTTTTGAATCAGAAAGAGCGGCGTGACAGTTCTCCCCTGGCCGAGGCCACCATCCAACTTGAGGTGGCCGGGGAGACGGTACATACCGCCGCCCTGGGCGAGGGGCCGGTGAACGCCTTAGATAATGCCCTGCGTAAGGCCCTGACCTGTTTTTATCCCCAATTATCCGAGATGAGTCTGAGCGACTATAAGGTGCGGGTTTTATCCTCTGAGCATGGCACCGGTTCGCGGGTACGGGTATTAATCGAGAGCCGCGATCAGCATTCGCAATGGGGCACGGTGGGGGTTTCGCATGATATTCTTGAAGCAAGCTGGCAGGCCCTGGTAGATGCCATTTCCTATAAATTACATAAAGACAAGATCAGTCGGCAGGATGACGGGCAGGACAAGGCGCCTGGCTGTTGATCCAAGGGTAATTATCCTGGTGCTGCTGGGGGCCGTTATCTGTATGCCCCATCTGCGGCAGATGAAGAGGGCCAACACGGTAGCGCTTAGTCCAAGGCCGTCAATTATCTGGCTGCAGAAGGCGGCGGGGCCTGGCGGACTTTATGAGGTGGATAATGCCGGCGGCTGGGGCAGGTTATATGAGAGGCTGGGAGTTGTCAGACCTTCTTGCATTACTGCCCCCTGGCCGCCCGGCGATATGACTGCTTTTCGGCTGCGGCCCGCGCAGGCGCCGCAGCCCCTTGCCTGGCCTTCGTCTCTTGCCTTTCTGGCCTGGCGGCCCATCTCCATTAATCTAACCACGGCTGCCTCTCTGACCATGATTCATGGTATCGGGCCTGGACTGGCTGAGGCTGTTGTCCGTTGGCGCCGCCTGCATGGCCCCTTCAACCGTCGAGCCGATCTGCTGAGGGTCAGCGGAATTGGCCCGAAGACAGCGGCTGAAATTGCCGCTCAGGTGAATTTTGGCCCGCGATAGACTTATTGGGGCAGGGTGAAGGTAAATATGGTGCCTTTGCCGGAGGTGGTGAAGGTGAGGCTGCCGCCGTGTTCCTCTTCAATTATCTGGCGGCAGGAGGTCAGGCCCAGACCGTTGCCCTCAGCCCTGGTGCTGAAGCTGGGGGAAAAAATTTTAGTTCTAAGGGGGCCGGGGATACCATGGCCCTCATCGCTGATGGAAACCACAGCCTGATTTTTTCGGCACTGCAGGTCTATTCGGATACGTCCCCCTGCTTTACTGGCCTGGGCCGCGTTGATTACCAGATTGGTTATCACCCGGCGGATATCCGTGGCCTGGCATTTGATATTATCCCTGCCAATATCCGTCAGGTGTAATTCCACCAGTTTATCCTGGATGTCGGGATGAACCTTGAAGGTGCCGACGGTGAGCTCGGTAATTATGGTCGATAGAGAATGGCGGCTGATCTCCTTCCGAGGCCGGAGGCGCTTGGCATTGGCCAGGGCTTCACTCATCATGGCCGTCAGATCCTGGCTGCATCTGCGCATGAGGTGGATATAATGGAGCTGCTTTTTGTCCCGGCAATTTTTCTCCAGCAGATGCAGTAAGGTAAAGGCTGCCATATTATTACGCATGTCGTGGATGAGAATGTTGGCCTGGGTAAATTCGGCGGCGATTAATTCGTTATCCTGGCGCAGTCTCCGGCTCAGGGTCTTGAGCATGGCGGATAGAACCCGCGGTTCATCGGCGAAATAATGTTTAAACTGCCGGGCGCTGATAATCAGAAGCCTGGAACCGGCAGCGGCGATAACGGTGGTTGAGCGTGGTTCATTCTCTAACAGCGACATCTCACCGATATAATCCACCGCTGATACCTTGCTGATCCGGCGGTCTTTCTTGACGATCTGTAACTCCCCTTCCATGAGAATATACATCTCGCCGCCTTCTTCTCCTTCCCGGCAGAGCGTGGTTTCGGTCTTGGCGTGGAACTCGCTGATTTCGGCGGCAAGGCTGCTTAGTTCCGCCGCCGACAGGGCGGTAAATATGTCTAATTTCCGGAGAATACTAATAATTTCTGAGATGCTTTTTCCCTCTCGCATGGTTATCAGATGAAGATATGAATTTTGGTATTGTCTCGCCTCTGTTTGATAAAAGCCTCCAGCTTGCGCTGGATATCCCGTTGTTTAAGGTAGCCCTTCAATTTTTTCTCAATGTCAGCGTAGGGGGTAACATATGCTGGTTTATTGCCGGTGACCATTAGTATGTGATAGCCGTAGCCCGTGCTGATAACAGCGCTGACCATCCCATTTTTCAGTTTAAAAACCACATCTTCAAAGGCCTTAGGCATCTGGCCCCGCATTAGAAAGCCCATATTACCGCCGTTGGCCTTCGAGGGGTCTTCTGAATATTTACGGGCCAGCTTGGCGAAATCGGCCCCTTGCTGTAGTTTCTCTCGCACGGCCTTAATCTTTTTGAGGGTAGCCTGTCTTTTATCCCGCGGATCGTTTTGGGACGTTTTTATCATGATTTGGCTGATTTTTATTAGTGCCGGCCGGGTAAAGTCTGCCAAGTGGTCGTGGTAGTATTTGCGGGTTTCCTCATCGGTGACTATGGTTTTGTCGGCAAATTCCCGGCGGATGAATTTATCCACCACCACCTTGCGGCGCATTTCCGCTTTAGTGAAGTTGTTTTTAAAGGTTTTGCTGCCGGGGTATTGCAGTCTGACCTTGGCAAGCGCGCTTTTTATCTCTGAGGGGGTAGCCTCAATGCCGCTTTCCGTACCGGCCTGATATAGAATCCGGCCGCCGATGAGGATGGCCAAGACCTGTTTTTTCATCTCTTTGAGCTGCTCCTTTGACATCTTGTTACTATAAAAACGTTGTTGAAGACGGCTCATCTCCATGGATAATTCATGGCGTGAAATAGGGACGCCATTGACATAAGCGGCATTGGTCTTGCTGTCCAGCTTAGCTTTCTGGCCGCAGGCGGAAAGCAGAAAGGCCATGATGATGAAGGTGAAAAACTGGCAGAGTATGACTTTTTTGACGCTCATGGTTTTATCCTTTTGGCTTGGTTAATAGTGAAAAAGAGCGCGGCGTTATGAACGTGTTTAACAATAATCAGCGATGACCGCTGATTATGTCAACTACAGTGGTATGCTCAATGTTGCTGCCGGGCAATTAATTCAATTATATCTTTAATCCGGCAGCAGTAGGAAAACTCATTGGCGTGCCAGATCAGGAGTTTTACCATATTATCTTGAAAATGGATATGTTCCGCGTCAATGACACAGGAATGTTTACTGCCTTTAAGATCAATACTTACCAGGGGCTCATGGCTGATTTTCATTATGCCCTGGAGAGCGGTTGCCGCCTCTTCGGCAAGGGCCGCGGTAAAATCGGCCCGGTCAGGGGTATGGCGGAGGCAGATAGTGAGATCCGCAAGATGGATATGCGGGGTTGGAACCCTGATTGCCAGGGCATCAAAGCGGCCGCGCAGGGCCGGAATTACGGCGGGAACCTGATGGCTGGCGCTGGTGGGGCAGGGAATAAGGTTAAGCCCGGCGGCTCTAGCCCGGCGGGGGTCCGAATCAAAATGATCCAGGAGGTGCTGGGCGCTGGTACTGGAATGGATAAAGGTAGCGAGAGCCTGCTCAACCCCCCAAAGACGGTTAATGGCGCTAAGCGCTGGAGCTATGCAGTTAGTGGTACAACTGGAGGAGCTGATTATTTTATGCTGTGACGGGCGATATAGACCTTCATTAACACCGAGACAGATTATGGCGTCGGCACCGCGGGCCGCGGCCGTAATTAAAACCCGCCCGGCCCCGGCCGCAAGATGGGCTGCCGCTCTATCCGCCTCTGTAAAATGACCGCTGCATTCAATAATTAGATCAATATTCTCGGTCTGCCAGGGCAGCAGGGCCGGATCAGGTTCATGAAAAAATATGATTTTATGGCGGTCAATGCATAAAATATCATTGTGAACAGATATTTCAGCGGGGAATATCCCCTGGCAGCTGTCATATTTTAACAGGTGAGCGGCAGTGGCGGCGGTCTCCAGGGTATTAACGGCGGCAAGTTTTACGTTTTCTACTGGGAGCTGGATGAGCAAACGGGTGAGTTGGCGGCCTATGCGGCCAAAGCCATTAATCGCTATTCTTAGTGCCATTGTCGGTTATCTGTTTTTGGGCTTGTTCTGGCAGGCCAAGGCAAGCTATAATAAAAATTGCCAAAACTTATAACATATAAGGCTGTTTCTATCAAAAGCAAATACACGGCGGTTTAAAATAGTCTATTTTTTTTGACTTTTTTGACTTGACGCGGGGTGCAAATCCATCTCGAAGTAGAAAAATCTTACTTTCATTAATAAACTCCCAGGTGCCGGGGAATGACAGCTCTTATGATATATTGAGAGACAGGCCTAAGTGGATAGATAACCATGGCGTTTAATCATATAAGGCGGTTGATTGAGACCTCTTCTCTGCGTTACAAAATTATTTCTCTTATTCTGATTGTCGCGGCGGGAGTCGGGATTCTTTTTTTTGCACTCATCGCTCCTCTCATCACCAGGGCTCTGCATGAACAGCTTGTTGAGCGTGGTTATCTCCTGGCTCGTACGGTGGCTGCCGACAGCGCTAATGACGTGCTTACTGATAACCGTATTGCCCTGAATCTTTTTCTTCACCGCCTTAAATTCGGCGAGAATGACCTGCGCTATGTTTTTATTATTAACGGCCGCGGTACCGTAATTGCCCAGAGCTTTAAGGGCGGTTTCCCGGCTGATCTCTTAAAAAATCTCAGTTCGTTAAACTCTTCCGCTGCATTTATCTCCCGGCTCTATAAATATGATGATGACGAGATTCAGGATATAGCCGTTCCGGTTATTAATACCGGGATCGCGATTGTTCATGCCGGGATTTCCACCGTTGCTATTCGGAGTGACATCAAAGATATCAAGCTGCGTTTGATGCTGATTACTTTCATTGTTTCCCTGACCGGAATAGCTCTAGCCTATTTCTTAAGCCGATTTATTACCCGACCCCTTGAGGAATTATCCGTCTATGCCGGGGAAATCGGAGCCGGTAATCTCAATGTCCATCCTCTAAATACCCGGGGTGACGAGGTCGGCGCTCTGGCGGCCAACATTAATGCCATGCGCCTGTCTCTAAAAGACGATATTGCCGAGCGCCAGGAAACTGAAATGTCTTTGAGAGAGGCCAAGACCGCTCTGGAAAATATCTTTAACAGCGCCAATCCCATTTGTATTGTCAGTCTTGAGGGCGGGATATTAGAGGGGAATGAGGCCTATTACCACTACTGGCCCCATAGTGTTAAACGTCGTAAATGTTATGAAGTCAGACCGGCCGCGGCCTGTGGTACTGACACCTGTCCCCTGATTAAGATTAAAAACGGCGCGTTAAGCGTTGAATATGAGGTGGTGCTGCCTCGCGCCGAGGGTGGTGAAACAACATTTATTGTTACCGGCCACCCTTATTATGATGTCCATGGTAAGTTATCGGGGATTGTTGAGACCTTTCAGGATATTACTAAACGCCGCCAGGTGCAGTCCATTCTTGATGCCGAGCGTGAACGGCTGGCTGTTACCTTGCGTAGTATTGGTGACGGGGTTATTACTACTGATCCTGAAGGCCGGATTATAATTCTGAACAAGGTTGCCGAGCAGTTGACGGGTTGGTCGATGGAGTCGGCGGCGGGCAGGCCTCTTGAGGAGGTCTTCCGGATAATTGATGAGCAGGACAGACAGCCGCTGGAGAGTCCCGCTGCTCAGGTGCTGCGTTCCGGCAAGATTGTTGAGCTGGCCAATGGTACAATTCTCCTTGGTAAAGACGGCCGTGAATTAAATATTGCCGACAGCGGAGCCCCCATTCATGACAGCCGGAGTAAGGTTATTGGGGTGGTGCTGGTATTTCGGGATGTCACTATGCAGAGGAAAATAGCGGTGGAGGCCCGGAGGATGGAAAAGTTGGAGGCCATTGGGGTTCTGGCCGGCGGTATTGCCCATGATTTTAATAATATTCTGGCGGCGATTATGGGCAATGTCAGCCTGGCCCTGATGCTGACTGATAGCTCTGATAAGCGTTTCCATCTGTTGAGCCAGGTGGAAAAGGCCTCAGAACGGGCCAAAAATCTGGTGCAGCAGTTACTCACCTTTTCCAGGGGCGGCGACCCATTTAAGACCCTTAGTACCATCAGTGGTATTATCAGGGAATCAGCCGAATTTGTTCTGCGGGGCAGTAATGTGAAGAGCGAATTTAATTTTGCCCCTGATCTCTGGCCCGTGGAGGTGGATAAAGGTCAGATTGGGCAGGTGGTGCAGAATCTAGTTATAAATGCTGTGCAGGCTATGCCCGGCGGCGGTAATATCAGGCTTAGCTGTGATAACTTCAGCCTGCAGGACAGCGATGAGATACCATTTGCTGAATATGCTAACAGTGAGCGCTATTTACGGATTATAATCAGTGATGATGGCTGCGGTATGCCGCCTGAAGTCAGCAGCCGGATATTTGATCCCTATTTTACCACCAAAGAGAAGGGTAACGGTCTCGGTATGGCGGTAACCCACTCGGTGATTCGTAAACATGGCGGTCATATCCTGGTGGACTCTAAGCCTGGAGCTGGAACCACCTTTACCATCTATCTGCCGGTCTTGGTGAAATCCATCGCCGCGGTGGAGAAAAATACGCCTTCGGTGCTTGACATAGCTGGTACCGGGCAGGGTCGGGTTTTGATTATGGACGATGATGACCTGGTTCGTGATATCGCGGTGAATATGCTGTCGGCGGCAGGATTTGAAACCCTCAACGCCGTGGATGGCGCCGCGGCCTTAGATATCTATCAACAGGCCGCGGTCTCTGATAAACCCATTGATGTGGTACTTATGGATCTAACCATTCCCGGCGGTATGGGTGGCGAACAAACCGCGGCTGAACTGCTTAAATTTGATCCCGAGGCCGTTATTATTGTTTCCAGCGGTTATTCCAATGACCATGTGATGGCCAACTTCAGGGATTATGGTTTTAAGGCGGTGGTGGTTAAGCCTTATAATATGCAGGAGCTGGTCTCTACTGTGGGCCGTTTGATGGTGGACAGGGATAAATGATACCCACAGCGGAACGTAATATCAGGATGCTCATCGCCTATGATGGCACAGCCTATGCCGGTTGGCAGCGTCAGAAGGAGCAGCCTACTGTTCAGGGGGCGCTGGAGGATAAAATAGCCCTGATGACGAGAGAGTCCGTTACTCTCTATGGAGCCGGTCGTACCGATGCCGGGGTACATGCCCTGGGTATGTGCGCCAATTTTAAGACCAGGTGCGGGATTCCCTGCCTTGGCTTGCAGAAGGGGCTGAATAGTTTATTACCTCCGGATATAAGGGTGCTGGCCCTTGATGAGGCGGCGGAGCGTTTTCATGCCCGCTTTGACGCTCAGGGCAAAACCTATTTTTATCAGGTCATAACCTCTCCTCTGATTCTTCCCACTCAGCGTCTTTATTACGCCCATTTCCCCAGGGCCTTTGACCTGGAGGCCATGGATATGGCCCTGTCGTCCCTGCTTGGCGAACATGATTTTGCCAGTTTTGAGGCCGCTGGTTCCAGAGATCTGACAGTAACTAAAGGCCGGGGGGCGGTGAGGACTATTCATCACAAGCGTATTTACGCCATTTCAGGTGGTTTTACGGTGGAAATAGGGGGTGATGGATTTTTGAGGCATATGGTCAGGAATATTATCGGTACCTTGATTCCGGTGGGGCAAGGGGAAAAAACCGTGGCTAATTTTACAAAAATATTGTATGCCAAAGATCGTTCGGAAGCCGGAAATACCGCACCGGCTCAGGGGTTGTTCCTAAAAGAAGTATTTTACTGAAAAATGGTAACTGTTTGGGCAGGATTTTGAACCCGTCTTTAACTTTAAGTTAAATTAAACAAATTACGTAATGACAAGTTTTAATAAGGTGAGATGATGACTGTAAATATTACGCTGGCTGACCGGATGGATAAGATTAAACCCTCTCCAACTCTGGCCGTGAACGCCAAGGCCAAGGCCCTGAAGGCCTCGGGGGCTGATGTCTTGAACTTTAGTGTTGGGGAACCTGATTTTGATACTCCGGCCCATGTCTGCGCCGCCGGTAAGGCGGCTATTGATGACGGTTTTACCCGTTATACGGTAGTGTCGGGGATTATTGAACTGCGGGAAGCGGTCTGCCGCCGGCTGGCCGATGACCATGGCTTTAATTATGCCCCGGAACAGATTCAAATAAGCTGCGGCGGCAAACATGGTCTCTATAATATGGGTCAGGCCCTCTTTGGGCCGGGAGACGAGGTGATAATTCCCGCCCCCTACTGGGTTTCTTATCCGCCCATTATCGAATTGGCCGGGGCCAAGCCTGTCTTTTTGCCGCTGGCGGAGGGCAATGATTTTGATATTAATGAGGCGGCCCTGAAAAAATGTGTCAGTGAGAGAACCAGGGGGATAATCTTAAACAGTCCCTCCAATCCCACCGGGGCGGTTTTCTCCGAGGCCGGTCTGCGTCTCGTGGCCGATATGGCTTTAAAGGGCGGCTGGGTGGTTATCTCTGATGATATCTATGAGACTATTGTCTTTGAAGGACAATCGGTACCGCATATTCTAAAAGCGGCGCCGGAGTTGAAAGAACAGGTGATAATTCTGAACGGGGTCAGTAAGTCTTTTGCCATGACCGGTTGGCGGATAGGCTATAGCGCCGGGCCGCAACATATTATCGCGGCCATGAATAAGATTCAAAGCCAGAGTACCTCAAACGCCTCATCAATATCTCAGAAGGCGGCCCTGGCCGCCCTTAGCGGCTCTCTGGACTTCCCGGCAATGATGAGAGAGGCCTTTGCTGAGAGGCTGGCATATATTATGGGGGCCTTAAGGGAAATTCCGAATCTAACCTGTGTCGCGCCCAAGGGGGCATTTTATGTCTTTCCCAACTTTTCCGCCTATTACGGCCGTGAATTTCAGGGAAAGAAAATTAATAATTCGGTGGATATGGCCGATTTTCTGCTTGATGAGGCTCTCATCGCTTCGGTGCCGGGTGCCGCCTTTGGCACCGATGATTTTGTCCGCTTCTCTTTTGCGGCCTCCATGGCGGTTATTGAAGAAGGCATGCGGCGTTTAAGCAAGGCCC
>CAZZJP010000066.1:0-9470 GCA_964654555.1 uncultured Desulfobulbia bacterium | reverse complement strand
CAGAATATAATCGGGCCGCGAATCTCTTTATTACTCCCGCCCCCATCCTCTCCCAGATCAGAATTAACGCCCTTATTGACGGCAAAAGAGTAATTATGCCGACGGCTGGTTTACGGGAAGGCTTTTACATCCTGACCCCCTACACCATTCCTTTTACCAAACTAACCCTGGCGGTCAGCCTCAAGGGGCTGACCAGTTTCGGCCGCCGTTTACACTATACGGACTTGGAAGGCCTTAAAATAGACCTCCTGATTACCGGAGCCCTGGCGGTCAGTGAAAAGGGGGAAAGACTGGGTGGGGGTGACGGCTTTTTTGATCTCTCCTGTGCCGCTCTGAGCGTCAGCCATGCCCTGAACGTAAATCCTGAGGTTTGCGCGGTTATTGATAACGAGGCCCGGTTCGTTGAATCTCTGCCCAGAGATTCCTGGGACGTGCCAATAAACATACTAATCAAGCCCTCCGGCAGTCAACCGCTCTCCCAGGACTTTCAGCCCCCTGATTTAGACTGGCGGCATATCCCCGCCAAAAGAATAAAGAGACTGACCCCGCTCTGGGATATTAAGCGACAAAACCAGCCGCCTGCCACCCCAAAGCCTGCCGCCGCCTCCCGCTGCCGAGAATAAACAGCAGACTGCAAACGGCAAAGGCCATAACGAAAATACCGTTGATGAGAAAAGAGGTGGGATAACCCCAATAACGGTTTATCAGCCCGGCTCCAAGAGCGGAGACAAAGGTCGCGGTTGTGCGCACCGCGTACATAAACCCGGCACTGCCTCCCAGGCGGGCGGCAGGGAAAAACATACTGATCAAGACACTCAACTCCAGCATGGCCATGGTATCGCCCATGGTATGCAGTATCCTGATGACGATTACTGAAAGCAGACCGCCAGCCAAAGCGGTGAGGGCCTGAAACAGGCCGGAGATTCCCAGCCCCACCAGCAGAAAAATAAATATGGAATTATGACGGTCATGGAGACGGCCGACAAAGGGCACCATAAGGGCCATCCAAAGCCCGATACAGGTAAAAACCATACCGATAGTCCGGGATGAGAGGGCCAGATTCTCTTTCAAGAGCAGAGAAAACGAGGTTTGTTCTACCCCGAAATGGGTACCGAGAACAAATACACAGGCAGTGAGCAGCAGGGCCTTGGGGCGCTTCAGGTCATAGATATATTGGCGGAATGAAAAATCAATGGGCGGACAGTCGGTAAGAGCCCAGGAGACGGCAAAGATCAACAGACTAATCACAAAAGCACCCATAAAGAGGGCGCTGGGCGCGTAACTGATCAGATAACCGCCGGCCAGCGGCCCCAGGCCAAAGCCGAGATAGGTACTGAACTGATACATCCCGATACGGCGGCCCCGCTGCTCCTGACCGAATATCTTCAAAAACAGCGATTCACTGACTACAATCAGGGCCGCCACCCCCAGACCGCTCAGACCAATTGCCCCCATGAGAGGCCAGAACATGACATGAGCGGCAAGATAGCTGAGAGCAGCAAAGGAGAGGGCAAAGAGAAGGGCTCCGGCCATGAGGGTATAACGGGGTGAGAAGACATCAGAAAAGGCCCCCATGGGCAGCATCAAAGCCATGGCAGTGAGGGAATAGAGACTGATTGCCAGACCTATATCAAGATCGGCAAATCCCGCGCCCTTCAAAAAAACCGGCATATAGGCCAGAATCATCCAATGACAGAAATAAATCAAAAAGCGTAAAAAGACAGCAAGATATAACTGCACCGGCCTCTGGGCAGAGATCATCCCTACGCCTTATTCTCTTTAAATACCGGCTCCATACCACATAATTCACCATAACGGGCAATCTGAGTCTGATACTCCCTGACGTATGGACAATCCCAGACCGCCAATAATTTACGCCGCCCGACATAACGCAGCAAACCACCCTCTCCTACCCTGCTGTCTTCCTCAAGGGCATAGGGAAAAATCTGCGGTTTACGGCAGACCGCGGGCCGTTGTTCATAAACCGCGCAAAAGCCGTTATCGGCCAGATTAGGGCAGGCACTCTGAGACGGCAGAACCATGCTCCAGCCCCGCCGCCAGCGCAAAAGAAATGGGGCATCGCTCTGATAAAAAGGCTGGCCGTCGAGAAGCGGGGCCGGATCAGCGTATATATCGCCGTCTATAGCCCCATCAACACGGCGCTGCCCGGCAAAACCCTCTAATTCATCATCTCCCAGGGGAATATCAAAAAAATTATGACGACTGCGGCTCTTGGGGCCGGTACAGCAGAGGTCACAGCCCCGGCCGCCACAGAGAAGACTGTTTATCTCCTCCAGCTCCCGAGCCATTATCTCTTGCGCTACCCATAGTTCAACGGCCTCTACGCGCGGACATTCGCCTCCCCCGCCGTCGGCAATCCGATAGCTCAGGGGGGTATTATTCTTCAAGAACTCTATCTCCCTGATAATGTCCATCTGAGCAGACAGGAGGGCCGCCGGATTATCATAATGACAGCCATTTGTCTCAATATCAGCAGGCAGCTCGGCCAGCAGATCCTCAATCCCAGCGAAGGGGCCGGTAAGATAGAGCATCTCAATGAGAGAAATTAAGGGCAGCAGAGGACGTTCCAGACGACTGAGTGCTTTTTCGGCGGCGGTTGCCATGGTTATACTTGACCTTATAAAGTGTTTTTTGTATCTTCAAGCGAATTTACTAATAAACCATAAATTAATATTTTTGTCCGCCTCAAATACTATTTTCCACAATATCACAACATACTGGAACAACAATTAAATGAATGATTTACAAAAGCAGTCCCTCACTGAGCATCTGACTGAACTGCGTCGATGCCTCATCAATATTATTATCGCCGTTATTGTTGGTTTCGGGGTGGCCTATTATTTCAGCGAGGATATCGGCCGCTGGTTTCTAGAGCCCCTTTATGAGGTTCTACCTAAGGGTTCTTCACTGATCTTCATCTCTTACCAGGAGGCCTTTTTTTTTACCTAAAATTAGCCCTCACCGCTGGGATTCTACTGGCCACTCCGGTGATTTTTTACCAGATATGGAGTTTCGTGGCCCCCGGCCTTTACCAGCAAGAGAAACGTGTTTTACTGCCATTTTCCATCCTCTCCGCCTTTTGCTTCATCGGCGGTTCAGCCTTTGGCTTTTTGGTGATCTTCCCGCCGGCCTTTCATTTTTTAATTAGCTACAGCAACTCCTATCTCTCCGCCATGCCCACGGTTAAAGAGTATTTTTCCTTAAGTCTCAGGCTCCTGCTGGCCTTTGGTTTTATATTCGAGATGCCCGTATTCATGGTACTACTGGCCAAAATCGGCATAGTAAACACTAAATTATTAAGGAAAAACCGAAAATACGCCTTTCTCATCTCCTTTGTAATCGCGGCCGTCGTTACCCCCACCCCGGATGTGGTGAACCAGTTCCTCATGGCCGCCCCCATGGTTGTTCTTTATGAGATAAGCATCATTGCCATCTGGATCTTTGCCCGTAAGCCCATAGCCCACCAGGAGGATCATGATTGATGCCACTCAGTACCCTTGTGAACCTCAGAGCGCCTATTCCGGCAAGGTTAACAAAAGCCAAGAGCAGTGACTTACTACCCCCTTTCTGCTCTTGAATCAACCGCCGTCTATCTCCGCCAGGGACTCCGGCAGCCCCTCAACAAAGGCCTTTATCTCATCTCGTACCCGCTGGTAATGACTAAGTGCTTCAGCCTCATTTCGCGCCCCGGCCGTCAGGCTGGGCGGATCATCAAAACCAACATGAATCTTCGGGCCGGGGAAAAGGGGGCAGGTCTCATTGGCGTGACCGCAGAGGGTGATAACATAATCAAACTCCGTAACTGAAAGTTCATCAAGCAGAGTTGACTGCTGACCAGAAATATCCACCCCGGCCTCTGCCATCACCTTGACGGCAGAGGGATTTAAGCCGTGTTTTTCAATACCGGCGGAATAGGCCTCAAAGATACCGCTTTTCAGGTGCCGGGCCCAGCCCTCGGCCATCTGACTACGGCAGGAATTGCCGGTACACAAGAATAATATTTTCATAGAATTATACCTGATTTTTGCAGCTCACATGGCAGATACCAGCGGGAGTTTTCTTACTGAAAGGAAAATACTTCTTTCTAAAGTATAAGGCCACACTTACTAAGGAGATAAGCACCGGTACCTCGACGAGGGGGCCGATGACCGCGGCAAAGGCCTCACCTGAATTGATCCCGAAGACGGCGATAGCCACGGCAATGGCCAGTTCAAAATTATTGGAGGCGGCGGTAAAGGACAGGGTTGCGGCCTGCTCATAGGTGGCTCCGGCCCGGCGGGACATAAAAAAGGAAAGCAGAAACATTATCAAAAAATATATGGAGAGCGGAATCGCGATTCGTACCACATCCATGGGTAACTGAACAATATATTCCCCTTTAAGGGAAAACATGACCAGAATAGTAAAAAGCAGAAAAACCAGGGTCAAGGGGCTGATTCTGGGGATAAATTGTTCCTGGTACCACTTCTCCCCCTTCAGCTTTATCCCGACAAGACGGCTCAATATCCCGGCCAGAAAAGGAATACCGAGATAAATAAGTACTGATCTGGCAATCTCGACCATGGATATATTAACGACAGCGCCCGTAATCCCAAACCATTCAGGCAGGACAGTAATAAATATCCAGGCATAGACCGAAAAGAAAAGAACCTGAAAGACAGAATTAAAGGCCACCAGCCCGGCGCAGTACTCGCTGTCACCTTCAGCCAGATCATTCCAGACTATAACCATGGCGATACAGCGGGCCAGGCCGATGAGAATAAGCCCCACCATATAATCATGGTGGCCGGAAAGAAAGGTAATGGCAAGAGCGAACATCAGGACTGGGCCAATGATCCAGTTCTGTATTAGAGAGAGGGCAAGAACCTTGAAATCACGAAATACCTCATGCAGTTTTTCATAATGCACCTTGGCGAGAGGCGGATACATCATCAAGATAAGCCCCAGGGCAATGGGAATATTGGTAGTTCCCACCTGGAATTTATTGATCACTCCCTGAATATTCGGATAAAGCCATCCCGCCGTAACCCCGGCCAGCATGGCTAGAAATATCCACAGGGTTAAGAATCGATCGATAAATGATAGTTTTTTTTCTGCCGCAGTCATTATTATAACTCCTTATTTTATTAGTAATTTCAACCATGCATAACAATATATCTGCATATGCGGATGCATGCAAGTGAAAAATTACCTTCTCCCCATTCAGGTTGACAAGCCTACTTTTGATTTGTATGAATATAGCAATCAGCCCTGGTAAAATATCAAATTAGGTAGCCCCTGAGGCAATTGCCGTAAGCGATATTTTATCAGGGCTGCAAACGGGCATAATTTTAAGATTTTTCCCTGAAGACCTGGAACAGAATGTCAAAAGCCGGCAGCAACTCCCTTATCGCCTGTCACGATTGCGATCTTCTTTTTCGCGCCCGGCCGTTGCGCAACGGCGAGCGGGCCGCCTGCCCCCGCTGCGGGGCGGTCTTATACCACCAGAGACCGCAGGCCATAAACCGGGCTCTCATTTACTCCCTCACGGCTCTGATTTTTTTTATCCTGGCAAATTTCTTCCCCTTTATGACCTTTCAGCTGCAAGGCCGCGAGCAGGTTACATTTCTGACTTCAGGGGGATTTGAATTATTACAGCAGGGCTTCTGGGGCCTGGGCGTTTTAGTGCTTGCCGTCGGGGTCTTGCTGCCCTTCCTGAGAATTATCGGCACACTTTATGTCCTCTTACCTTTAGAATTTAATCTCGTGATCTGGAAAGCAAAAGAGACCTTTAAATTTGTCGAGGCCATCACCCCCTGGGCCATGATGGAGGTTTTAATGCTTGGTGTCATCGTCGCCTATGTGAAGTTAATTGATATAACCACAATTGTGCTGGGGGTATCACTCTACTCCTTCGCGGCTCTTATTATCTTTATGACTCTGAGCGCCGCGGCCCTGGAGCCCAGGGAGGTCTGGGCAAGACTGGAGCAAAGGCCATGAAAGAGACTGCCGTTACAGCGCTTAGCTCTTCTTTACTCAGCTGCCGCACCTGCCACAAATTAAATCAGGCCAAACAGCTGCCCAGGGGCTGTCACCAGCGGTGTTCACGCTGCGGCACAAGGCTATATTTCCGTAAACCCAACAGCCTGGCCCGCTCATGGGCCTTGACTTTAACCGCCCTTATCCTCTATATTCCCGCCAACCTGTTACCGGTTATGACCGTAATTTCATATGGCAGGGGCAAACCAAATACTATTCTAAGCGGGGTAATCCATCTAATTACGGCCGGGATGTACCCCATTGCCTTAGTAGTCTTTGTCGCCAGCATTATTGTTCCCATCGTCAAGCTCATCGCCATTACCTGTTTACTTATTTCAGTACAGAAAAAATCCCGCTGGCACCCAAGACAACGCACCATGTTGTACAGGGTAACCGAGGGCATCGGCCGCTGGTCGATGCTTGATATCTTTGTAATCGGCATCCTCACCGCCCTGGTTAAACTTGGTTCAATTGCCACCATCGAACCAGGCCTGGGAGCTGTATTCTTTGCCGGCGTCGTCATAACCACAATATTGGCGGCCATGAGCTTTGACCCAAGACTGATATGGGATGCCATGGAGGAGGAACGATGACCGAACGGCCTCAGCTGCAGGTAGATGATTTACCAGAGGCCGTGGTGGAAAAGCCCCACGCCATTCCCATTATCTGGTTAATTCCCCTGATCGCGGCCCTCATCGGCGGCTGGCTGGTCTATAAGACCATCTCTGAAAGCGGGCCCACCATCACCATCACCTTTAAAGACGCTTCAGGTCTTGAGGCGGGTAAAACCAAGATTAAATATAAATCGGTAACTCTGGGAGAAGTCCAGAAAATAGAAATAAAAAATCTTTCCAGCATTACCGTAACAGCCAAAATAGATAAATCCGGTGAAAAATTCATGTCCAGAAATACCAGATTCTGGGTAGTACGGCCCCGGATCGGCGGCAGCCGGATTTCCGGGCTTGAGACCATAGTCTCAGGGGTCTATATCAGCATTGATCCCCGTCCCGGCCCTCCGGCCCTGACCTTTAATGGGCTTGAAAATCCTCCGGGAGTACTGGCGGATGAGCATGGCACCCAGTTCAAACTCCACGCGGCTAATCTCGGCTCTGCTTTTCCCGGTACAGCGATCCTGCACCGCGGCGTTAAGGTCGGACGGGTGGTGAATTATAAATTCGCCCAGGGCGGCGATGGGGTAATCATCGGCATTTTTATTAAATCGCCCTACGACTTGCTGGTGAGGGATACGAGCCAATTCTGGCAGGTGACTGGAATTGACATATCCTACGGCATAGAAGGCTTAGATATCAATATCCAGTCCCTTGCCACATTAATCGCCGGAGGTATTTCCTTTAACACGCCCATCACCGCCGGTGGCTCCAATCAGCCGAGCAAACAGGGAACTATCTTTAAATTATTCAAGAATTTCAAAAGCCTCGGTGAATCTAAATATGTCAAAAAGGTTCCTTACCTCTTACGGTTCAATGAATCTTTGAGGGGCCTGAGTGAAGGGGCACCGGTGGAGTTCAGGGGCATCAAGGTCGGCCAGGTCACGGACATGGCCATTGCCTTTGACCCCAAAACCATGAATATAGAGACCCCGGTTGTCGTTGAACTTGAGCCGGAACGTCTAACCGCTTCCGATTTTCTGAAGACTCATACGCCTGACGAGTTAGCGGCCCTTATGGTTCAACGCGGTATGAGAGCGCAATTAAAGACGGGCAGTCTGCTGACCGGGCAAGTCTTTATCGAACTCGACGTTCACCCCAATCTTCCAGAAAAAAAACTGCTGATGAGCGGTAAATATCCAGAAATTCCCACTATTCCGTCCACCATGGATACATTACGGAGAAATGCTGCTGATGTGTTGGCGGAAATACATAAAATTCCCTTCAATAAAATTGGCCTGGGACTGCTGAAAACTATTCAGGGGGCCAACCGCCTCACCAATTCGCCTGATCTGTTAAAAGCCGTTCACACCTTAAACACCACCCTCGACGAAATTCATGAATTGGCACGGACTGACGGCCCCCTAAGCAAAAGTTTTGGTAATCTCAACACACTGACCCAACACCTGAATACCAAGGTTATTAAGTTGGATGAAAGTATTGAAAAGACTCTAAGCGCGGTTCGTTCCGCCATGAAGATCGCGCGGCCCGATTCACCCGCCGCCGTAAATCTTGTAACGGCCTTAAATGAATTGTCGGCCGCCGCCCGCTCAGTTCGAAATCTCGCTGATTATTTAGAGAGACACCCAGAAGCATTGCTTCATGGCAAAGGCAGAGAAAAAACTAAATGAAAAAAATACCTGCGATATTAATAATATTAAGCGCCCTGATCATGGGTTTATCAGGCTGTGCCACAACTCAAAACACCCGGTTTTACCTATTAAGCTCATTGCCACAGACAGCGGCCGGCAGTCAGGTGAAAAAAGCAGAACTTACCTTGGGAATTGGCCCGGTCAATATCCCTGAATATCTTGATCGGCCTCAGATAGTCACCCGCTCCAGCCGCAACGCGCTGAGGCTGGCTGAGTTCCATAACTGGGCGGAACAGCTTAAAATTAACATTGCTCAGGTGACAGCGGAAAATCTTTCAATTCTGCTAAGCACTGATCAGGTTAAGCTATACCCCTGGCCGCTGTCAGGCTCAATAGATTACCAAGTGCTAATAAATGTTATTCAATTTGAAAGAAATCCAGCGGGAAATGCAGTGCTGCTGGCCCGCTGGAGCATTCTAAACGGCAGGGGAAAAGCGGTGTTAACGGGCAGAACCGCACATATAACCGTGCGGCCAAAAGGACGGGATTATAGATCATTGGCAGGAGCGCTTAGTGAAACCCTGGCAGATCTCAGCCGGGAAATCTCAGGGGCCATAAAGTCCCTGCCCAAAAGGAAAGGCGAAAAAACACACTATAAATGAACAAATCCGGAGTACCGCGAAATGGTTACATTCAGGCCAAGACAGAGAGGTTGCGGCAAACGCCAGGGGAAGTAAAAACGTTGTAAGCGATCACAGGGCACCGAATCTGCTTCGTTATCGGGCTGTTCACGTACCGATGTACGCTTCACAACCCGATGCCTCGCATCTCCGGTGCCCTGTAAATGCTTACAGAGGCGGGTTTGCTGCAAAATCATTTTTTGCTTTTCTCCGACTATCGCGGATAATTCTGTCCTGGCAATTGATGAATGCCCCATAAGATCAGCTAAAATATATTACGATTCAAAAATCCAGAGGGCTTTTCATTTCTTTAATGGTAATACTCTTTACCGTGTGAGTATAAATCATAGTTGTCCGTACGTCACTGTGCCCAAGTAACTCCTGAATTGTGCGGATGTCATAATTGGCCTGCAACAAATGGCTGGCAAAACTATGCCGGAAGGTATGTGAGGTAACCCGCTTGGGGATCTTTGCTTTTTTTACCGCCTTGC
>CAZZJP010000065.1:0-9493 GCA_964654555.1 uncultured Desulfobulbia bacterium | reverse complement strand
GACTCCGATCTAAGGCACTGATGAACTCTTACACTATCGGGCAGCATCAACTTTGCTGCCCTTGGTGAACTACTATCAATGAATGAAAGGAAGAATAAATGAAGGGAATTATCCTGGCTGGCGGCTCTGGAACCCGTCTTTACCCGCTTACTAAATCGGTGAGCAAACAACTGATGCCGGTTTATGATAAACCGATGATCTATTACCCTCTCGCCATTCAGATGCTGGCCGGGATCAGGGATATTCTCCTGATTACCACCCCGGAGGATAACGAACAGTTCAAGCGTCTGCTGGGCGATGGTTCGCAGTGGGGGATCAACATTTCTTACGCCATCCAGCCCCGGCCTGAGGGATTGGCTCAGGCCTTTATCATCGGGGCGGATTTTATCGGCTCCGACACGGTATGTCTCATCCTGGGCGATAATATCTTTTATGGCGAGGGCTTCTCGGATATTCTGCAGAAAAATGCCTGCTTAAGCGAAGGGGCCGCAGTTTTTGGCTATTATGTTCGTGATCCAAAGCGTTACGGTGTTGTCAGCTTTGACAGCGCGGGCCGGGCGGTCTCTATTGAAGAAAAGCCGGAAAAACCAAAGTCAAATTACGCCGTCACCGGCTTGTATTTTTACGATAATGATGTGGTCTCCATTGCCCGCCAGATCAGGCCCTCGGCCCGTGGAGAGCTGGAGATAACCGATGTCAATAATGTCTATCTGCGGCGCGGCCAATTACGGGTTGAGCGCCTGGGCCGGGGCACGGCCTGGTTAGATACCGGCACTCACGCCTCGCTCTTAGATGCCGGAAATTTTATCAAGGTGGTGGAGGATCGGCAGGGGCTGAAACTGGCCTGTCTTGAGGAAATCGCCTATCGTATGTGTTATATTGACCTGGCGCAGCTGTCCCGTCTGGCCGACTCTCTGCGCAAAAATGGTTATGGCCGTTACCTCCTGCAGATTATTGAAGAGGAGGGCCAGAAATGAAATTCCTGCCCACAAAAATCGCCGATGTAATATTAATTGAGCCCAGGGTTTTTGGTGATCACCGCGGCTTTTTTATGGAGACCTGGCGGGCTGATAAATTTGCCGCCGCCGGTATTGACCTGCCCTTTGTGCAGGATAATCACAGCAGTTCCAGCCTGGGGATTCTGCGTGGTCTGCATTATCAGATCAGGCAGCCACAGGGCAAGCTGGTGCGGGTTATCAGCGGCGAGGTTTTTGATGTGGCGGTGGATATCAGGCGGGGCTCGCCCACATACGGCAAGTGGGTGGGCGAGGTTTTGAGCAGTGCTAATAAACGGATGCTCTGGGTGCCGCCCGGTTTTGCCCACGGCTTTTACGTGTTGAGCGGTTACGCCGAGTTTGTCTATAAATGTACGACATTTTACGCCCCGGAGTATGAACGCTGTATTCTGTGGAACGATCCAGAGTTATCAATAGCCTGGCCCCTTGTCCATGGTACCGCCACGGTACTTTCCGCCAAGGATGAAGCCGGGATTTGTTTAAAGGATGCCGAGGTCTTTGATTAACGGAAGTCTGTAATGTCTCTGGTTAGGTTTCTGGTAAGAGTTTACCAGCACCTCATCTCCGTCCGTTTCAGCCCTCTCACGTGCAGGAAGTACAGACTCAAGGGCAGAAACAAACAAGGTAAGCGAACGTAGTGAGACTCCGATCTAAGGCACTGATGAACTCTTACACTATCGGGCAGCATCAACGGTGGTGCCCTTGGTGAACTATTACAATGCCGGAATTTTTACCCCCGGTCAGGATGCTGAATAAGTTATAAAAAAAGCGAGAAATGAAAATTTTAATTACAGGGGCTGACGGTCAGTTGGGCTGGGAACTACGGCGCGCGGTGCCGGCGGGAATTGAGCTTACGGCCTGTAACTCGGTGGAGCTTGATATTACCAATGAATCGCTGGTGGACGAGGTTACGGCCCGTTTATGTCCGGAGATAATAATTAACGCCGCAGCCTATACGGCGGTGGATAAGGCCGAGATTGAGGTGGAACGGGTCATGGCCGTCAACCGGGACGGGGCGGCCAATATCGCTGCCGCTGCCGCTGATGTCGGCGCCGGGATAATTCATGTGTCGACTGATTTTGTTTTTGACGGCTGTCATTACCGCCCCTATCTGCCCGAGGATATCCCTAATCCCATCGGGGTTTACGGGGCGAGTAAGCTGGCCGGGGAGCGGCTGGTGCTGGCGAAGTGCCAGGATTCCGCCATTATCCGCACGGCCTGGGTCTATTCAGCCCATGGTAATAATTTTGTCAAAACCATGCTTCGACTCATGGCTGGGCGTGATGAACTAAGAGTGGTGGCCGATCAGATTGGCAGCCCCACCTGGGCCGCTGGTTTGGCTCAGGCCATCTGGCGGCTGGCAGCTGAAAAATTGACTGGAATATATCACTGGACGGATGCCGGGGTGGCTTCCTGGTATGATTTCGCCTGCGCCATCCAGGAAGAGGCTCTGGGGCTGGGCATTCTAAGGCGGGAGGTGGTTATCAGGCCTCTGCGCACCGAGGATTATCCCACCCCGGCCCGGCGGCCGCCTTATGCGGTACTGGATAAGACCAGTTTGTGGGAAAAATTAGGCTTTGCCGCCCCGCGCTGGCGGTTTAATCTAAAAAAAATGCTGGCAGAGTTGAAAAATGTCTAAAATACTTGTTACCGGCGGAGCCGGATTTATTGGGGCTAATTTTGTTCATTACTGGCGGCGTGAGTATCCAGCCGATGTGCTGGTGGTTCTGGACGCCCTGACCTATGCCGGTAATCTGGCCAGCCTGGCAGCGGTTAAGAATCACAAAAAATTTCATTTTGTGCATGGTAATATTCTCGATCAGGTACTGGTGGAAGGTCTGCTGCGGGAACATGATATTGATACTATTGTGCATTTCGCGGCCGAATCCCATGTTGACCGCTCCATCCACGGCCCCGATGCCTTTATTGAGACTAATATTGTCGGCACCCACAGCATGCTGAAGGCCGCAAAAGAGGTGTGGCTGACCGGCAGCGGCCGGGAACATCGCTTTCATCATGTTTCCACTGATGAGGTTTATGGTTCTCTAAGGCCGGCTGACCCGCCCTTTGTCGAGACCACGGCCTATGCCCCCAATTCACCCTATGCGGCCAGTAAGGCCTCCTCCGATCATCTGGTTCGCTCCTATCATCATACCTATGGCCTGCGGGTAACTATCAGTAACTGTTCCAATAATTATGGCCCGTACCAGTTCCCGGAGAAGTTGATCCCCCTGGTTGTTGTGAACATTCTGACTGGCAGACCCCTGCCCATTTACGGTGACGGCCAAAATATCCGTGACTGGCTCTATGTGGCTGACCATTGCCGGGGGATTGATCTGGTTTTAAAGAAGGGTGAAGTGGGCGGGGTCTATAATATTGGCGGCAATAATGAATGGACTAATATTGATATCGTGAGATTGGTCTGCGGCCTTATGGACGAGCATTTTGCCCTTGATGAGGGCTTAAAGGCCCGCTTTCCGGATGCCCCCCAGGTTCGGGGCCGGAAGGCGGCGAGTTTGATTACCCATGTCAAGGATCGTCTGGGCCACGACCGCCGTTACGCCATTAATGCCGCTAAATGCCGGGCGGAGTTAGGCTACGTCCCGCAGGAGTCCTTTGCGACTGGGATTCGCAGGACAATCACCTGGATGCTGGACAACGAACGCTGGTGGCGGGCGGTAATGGATGGCAGTTATCGTGACTGGCTCGACAGGCATTATGGCAGGATGAAGGCATGATAAAAGCCGGGCCGCATCCCATGTGATGTTTGTTTTATGTAACATAAACTCCTTGACAGCCATATAATGTAATGAATATAATTCACTCACGAGGTGGGTTATGGGCTTAAAGCAGAATGAAAAAGAATTTTTTCAGGAACTTGGACTGCGGCTGCGGAAGGCCCGGATTGAGAGGCGGGAGACTCAGGAAGGCCTGGGAGCCAGGGCGGGTATATCCCGTCAGCTGCTGGCCCGCATGGAGCGGGGAGAGGCCTCCGTGGCCCTGGGCAAATGGATCAGGGTAAGTTCCATCCTGGGGCTTATGGACACTTGGAGTCAGGCCTTGATCATGCCGGTTGATCCCTTCGTGGAGTACGATGAAGAACAACGGCAGCTCAATAAGTTGCGGAAAACACGGGTCAGGAGAAAATGAAGGCCGAGGTCAATCTATACGTCTATGCTATTTTTACCGCCGGTCTAATTGTGCCGGTGGGGCGCCTGTTATCGCGGAATCCGCATAATCGCGGTAATTATGAGGGCTTTTTCCGCTATGCCGGGGACTATCTCAGAAATCCCCTGGCCTACCCCCTTGCTGAGTTTCAGAACCCTCATCGGGGTGGAGAATCATTACAGCGTTTCTTATGCCGATCTGGCCGAGGTTGTCAGTCGCTTTTCCCATCGTCCCAAGGATAATCTTGCAGGACTTTACCGGCAGATGATTGTTAATATTGCTCTGCTGAACACTGATGACCATCTGCAGAATTTTGCCATGCCCCATACCCGCTAGGGCTGGTGTTTGTCTCCGGCCTATGATATTGTACCCAATATATATCAGGGTGAGCCGATTCTGCTGGTTAATGGTAAACATCAAGGCTTAACCGGTAATGATATTATCGCGGAAGGAGCTGGTTTTGGTCTCTCCGGGCAGCGCTGCAAGAAAATCTTTGCCGCCTCGCTTGCCTGGTGCCGGAGGCCCATACCGCTAATTTGCGGCTTAATATTGCCCGGCGTGTGAAGATGCTGACTGAATGTCTTTGATTCCTGATGATTAACATTTTGCCGTGGGGGTGCCGTTTATAGTCAGCGGCAATAAAAATCATGAAATTACTCGTCCAGATTCCCTGCCTCAATGAGGAACACTCCCTGCCCCAGACGGTGCGGGATATTCCCCGTCAGATTGGCGGTATTGACGAGGTGGAAATCCTTATTATTGATGACGGCAGCACCGACCGCACCGTTGAGGTTGCCCGTCAGATCGGCGTCGATCATATAATTGTTCATATCAATAATAAAGGGCTGGCGGCGGCCTTTCGTACCGGTCTTGATGCCTGTCTGCGCCTTGGCGCCGATATAATCGTGAACACGGATGGTGATAATCAGTATAAGGGGCAGGATATCCCCAAGCTGGTGGCCCCTATTCTGGCGGGCCGGGCTGAAATCGTGGTGGGTGACCGCCAGACCGGCAAGATCCCTCATTTTGAGCTTCACAAAAAAATTCTGCAGAAATTCGGCAGCACCATTGTCCGGGTGTTATCCGGGGCTGATCTGCCGGATGCGGTGAGCGGCTTTCGGGCCTTCAGCCGTGATGCCGCCATGCAGCTAAATATTCTGACCCATTATTCTTACACGGTTGAAACTATCCTGCAGGCCGGCAAAAGGAAGATTGCCGTGTCAAGTGTTCATGTGGGTACCAATCCCAAAACCCGTGAATCACGATTGATCAGGAGTATTCCCAGTTTCGTTATTAATCAGCTCAATACCATGACCCGCATGTATGCCATGCACCAGCCGCTCAGGTATTTTTTTGTGATCAGCACTATGATTATGCTTGCCGGTGCTGTGCCCATGGTGCGTTTTCTCAGCTTTTATTTCCGGGGACTGGGGGATGGCCATATTCAGTCTCTTGTTCTCGGCAGTTCGTTGTTGGTCATTGGCTTTCAGGTTCTGGTACTTGGTTTTCTCGGTGATGTTATTTCCTTTAACCGGCGCTTAATTGAAGATACCTTGAACCGGGTAAAGAAAATTGAAATTGATTATCTTGAAAAATTAAAGAAATCAGACAATTCATCATGATAAAGGGGCGTGTTTTAACTCTGACCTCTAATTTCCCCCGCTGGCACGCTGACAGCACTACCCCCTTTGTTCTGCACCTTGCCAGGAATCTGCAGAAACTCGGCTGGCGGGTTGATATTCTGGCACCCCATGCCCATGGCGCCGCCAAAACGGAGACCATTGACGGGGTACGGGTCAAAAGATTTCAATACCTGTGGCCTGCCTCCCGGCAAACGATCTGTTATCAGGGCGGCGCTATGGTTAATCTGCGTAAAAATAAGCTTAACTATATTAAACTTCCCTTATTACTCTTTTTTGAATGGCTTGCCCTTCGCCGGAGTCTCGCGGCTCACCGCTATGATATTCTGCATTCCCATTGGATACTGCCCCAGGGATTTATCGGAGCGCTGGCGGCGGGCGGTCGTATTCCCCACCTTATAACGGTGCATGGCGGTGATATCTTCGGCCTGCGGGGTGAGCTGTACGCTTGTGCCAAGAAATTCGCCCTGCGGCGGGCGGCTGGAATTACGGTGAATAGTTCGGTAACGGAGGAGGCCGTGCGAGCCCTTGTTCCCGCTGCCGCCTTGATAAAGCGTGTCCCCATGGGAGTTAAGGTAAATCCCCCCGGTCGTGAGGCGCGACAGGCCGCTGAACTTCGCCGATGTTATATGAAAGAGGGTGAGATTCTGCTGGTTTTTGTCGGCAGGATTGTGGAGGAAAAGGGGGTGGCCGATTTGTTGACGGCGCTGAAAATGCTGCGCGCGGATTCCGTGCGGGCCGCGCTTGTCGTGGTGGGAGAAGGGCAGGACAGGCCTGAAATGGAGGATTTGGCCCGCAAGTCGGGGATAGCGGATTGTGTCCATTTTGTCGGCTGGCAGTCCGCTGAACAGGTCTCTGATTATCTCGCGGCCGCCGATATTTTTGTCGGGCCGTCACGTACGGCCCCAAACGGCTGGTTAGAGGCCCAGGGCCTGACCTTCGTGGAGGCCATGATGGCAGGAACACCGGTCATTGCCAGCCGGACTGGAGGTATTGTTGATGCCGTCCGGCACGAAGAGACCGGTTTATTGATTACTGAACGGGCTCCCCGGCAGATCTGTCAGGCCGTGAAACGCCTGCTGAATGATCCTGATTTATACCAGCGGCTTGTTGTGAACGGCAGAAAAACGGCCGTGGAAAATTTTTCAGAAGAGGCTTCCGCTCAGGCCTTTGATGAGTTGTTCACCCAGTTGCTGTCATGGTAAAAATAACTCCATGCCTATTCTCAATTATTGTGCCTTATTATAATGATCGGGAAGGCCTCTTCGCCTGCCTGCAGGGTATCTGTCATCAGGAAGGCGGTCTGCCCTTTGAGGTTATTGTGGTCGATGATTGCTCTGATGTTGATATTACGAGAGAGGTGGCTGAACAATACCCCGAGGTGATTTTTCAGCGTTTAAGTCGTAATGGAGGCCCGGGAGCGGCGCGAAACAGGGGGATTTCTCTTGCCAGGGGGGCTGTCCTTGTTTTTCTTGACAGTGATGCCGTTCCCTGTCCATCCTGGCTGGTATCTCTAAATGTCGGGTTCCACCGGGGGGAGGTGATAATTTGCGGGCCTGTCCGTCACGAAGACGGTTTCTGGGCCAGGATGACCGCTCTGACTGCTTTTGGTGAGTACTTGGATGATCGGGACGGCTGCCGGGAACATTGTTCCAGTGTTAATTATGCCGTTACCGCTCGAGTAATGTCTTCTTTCTCCTATGATGAGACCATCCCTTTTGCCGGCGAGGATGTGCTGCTCTCCACTCAATTTACAATGGCAGGCTTGAGTATTCGCTATCTAAGCGCGGCCTGGGTGCTGCATAAACCATCTCTCTCTCTGAGCCGGTATTTTCGGCGGGCATTTGTTTACGGCCTCGGTTTCAGGTCTTCAAGAGTACGTTGTAAAAACCTTGCCGGTTACTCCCTGCATAAATATTTGCGGGCCGTTAGTGCCGTGCCCCTGTTTGTTATACGGAGTACCCTTGATTGTCTGCGGCTTGTGAAGCTGCGTAAAAAACTGCCTGTTGCTCTGTGGGAATTACCGGCTTTTGCTGGTGCAATAATCTGTACCAGGCTGGTTTACGCCATGGGAGCGGCCATGGGATACGCGGATCGGGACAGGCGCTGAGGCTGGTTGATTATGAGAGCTGATACCGCCATTATCATAGTTAATTATCATTCATGGGAGATACTCTGCCGCTGCGTTCAGAGCCTGAAAGAGCATATTGGCCAGCCGGTTCATATTATCGTGGTTGATAATAGTGAGGAATCTGAATGTGATGAAATCAGGGCCCGGTATTCTGATCTGGAACTGATTAGGCCGCCAGAGAATCGTGGCTTTGCTGCCGGGTGCAATGCCGGTCTGCGGCGAGCCTTAGAGTGTGATATGGATTATATTCTTTTGCTGAACCCCGATACGCGGCTGGAGAGTGATTTGCTTTTAAGCCTGCGGAAGGTTTTTGAGCGGGAGTACCAGGTCGGGGCAGCGGGGCCGAAAATTCTTGTTCCGCGGCTCCCGCGTGATTTATGGAATGGCGGAGGTCGTTTGAACTGGTTTGCCGGGGCGACAAGAACGATTGTGGCCGAACAGGGTGATGAGATATATGAGGTGTCTTTTTTGTCGGGCTGCGCCTTATTACTGCGGGCTGAAGCTGTCCGTGAGGCGGGTTTCATGGCCGAAGAGTATTTTCTCTATTTTGAAGATACGGATTACCTGCAGCGTTTAGCACGGGCTGGTTACAAAACTGTTTATGCTCCCCAGGCGGAGATTTTACATGAGGCCTCAACAACAGTTGGTTTTCAAAGTGAGAAGTATGTTTATTATTTTTCCCGCAATAGAATATGGTTTATGCGGCGCTGGGCCAAATGGTACCAACTGGTGGTTTTTATGCTCTATAACAGTATGATTAAATTACTTGGAGCTGTCATTATCTTTGGCCTGCGGCAAAAGAAGCCGCTCTTAGTGCGGGCTTATTTCAAAGGTTTCTGGCATGGCATAAGCGGTAAAATGGGCTGTCGGCTGCCCTGAAGCAGATTCGGCACCCTGTGATCGCTTACAACGGCTCCAGGTTTTACAGGATAATCTCAGCGGCTGGAAAGACATAAAACCAGGAAGATGAGATTGCGCATGGAATTTCAACGCTGGTTATTTGTTCTCCGCGATGCCGTATTTTTTTATCCGATAGCCAATCTGTCTCTGGGTAAGCCCCAATTCCCTTGCCGCCCTGGCCTGTACCCAGCCGTTTCTAATCAGAGTGCTTTCCACGAGTTCACGCTCCATATCGCTTAGGGAGGCGGCGGCCGGCCGGGCGGGAATGAGGGGCTGACAGCGGGATGACTCATTTGCCGGAGCCAGGGCCAGATCCGCGGCTGGAGGTATTCTCGCCGGCTCAGTCAGCATGTATGAGGGGAGGTCGCTGATCTTGACCCAATCCCCGCTTGCCATAATCACTAAGCGTTCCACCAGATTTTGCAATTCTCTGACGTTGCCGGGCCAGGAATAATCCTTTAAAAAATCAACTATTTCTCTCGATAGGCGCAGGTGGCGTTTGTTCCGTTCATTACTTTCCCGCAGAAAAAAGTCGATAAGCAGGGGGATATCCTCCCGGCGTTCCCGTAATGGCGGCAGCAGAACCGGCACCACGTTAAGCCGGTAATAGAGGTCGGCCCTGAAATGACCGCGGCTGG
>CAZZJP010000064.1:0-9667 GCA_964654555.1 uncultured Desulfobulbia bacterium | reverse complement strand
CCAGGAAGAAAAAAAAGCCGCTTATCCGCCTTGAGATGGGCTGGGGCGGCCTCTGTGGCTTTGCCGTTGTTTCTTTTTGTCTTCTCCTGTGGATGTTTATTTTTGGAATATGGACTGGTCAGTCGGTGCTGCATGGGCCGTCCGGGGCGGTGGACAAGGCTGCCAAGCTGGGCCATACCGCGGCGCGGCTTCTAAGCAGCAGCGCGGGGCAGAGTGGAAAGCGGACTAAAGGGCAGGTAAAAAAAAGGGCAGCAGCTCTAAGGAATAATACAACCTCATTTTATGCCCTGAGAGTTGCCGCTTTCCGTAAAGAGGGTGGAGCAGAGCGGGCAGTTGCCGCGTGGCGGGCCAGACATTACCAGGCCTTTTATCTGAGGCCTGGTTCTGACAGTAAATTATATATGGTTTATGTCGGTCATATTGCAGATCTAACCGCGGCCAGGAAAAAGGCTGCCGCTATTGAAGAGGAGGGAGGGGGCCGGGTATTTATTAATTTATTGTCTGCCGGTCGTCCGCAATATCCCCTGACAGGGAAGAAATAAGTAACTATTCAGCAGCACCCCATCTTCGTCCATTCGGAACTTCTCGAATACCAAAGTATGCTTCGAAATCCCGAATGAACGAACCTGGAGCACTGCTGAACAGTTACAGTTCATAGTTTAGGGCAGGTTATCCGCCTTAGCTAAATAGTTACCAAAAACGTAACTATTCAGCAGCACCCCATCTTCGTCCATTCGGGACTTCTCGAATACCAAAGTATGCTTCGAAATCCCGAATGAACGAATCTGGAGCACTGCTGAACAGTTACACTCCGGTGGTTATTGTTACTTTTAGGCATTACGCTGAATAGTTACCGAAATAACAGCCTTGTGAACTATGATTAGAGATGCCAGAGTACCCGATGTCAGGGCCATATATGATTTGTTGAATAAATTTTCAGACAAGGGGCAGCTTCTGGGGCGTTCGCTGAACTCCCTCTATGATAATCTCCGGGACTTCAAGGTTTGGGAGGTTCCGGGAGACCGCGGCGTATTGGGGGCTGCCGCCGCCCTCCATGTCTGCTGGGGAGAACTGGCGGAGATTCGTTCCCTCGCTGTGGCTGAGGCTTATCAGGGGCAGGGCCTGGGTCGAAGGCTGGTTGAAAGCTGTCTCGCCGAGGTTGGGGCATTGGGGATAGAACGGGTCTTTGTCTTGACCTACGAGCCGGATTTTTTTATAAAAATGGGGTTTGAACTTATCCACCGGGATGAGCTGCCTCATAAGGTCTGGAGCGAATGTCTGCAATGTCCCAAGTACCCGGATTGCAATGAGATCGCCCTGATCTGGCGTGCAGACAAAGGACAGCATTCATAGACGCCGCCCGTGAACCAGGGGATGGCTCGGTTGCAGGGGTGTATTGTTAGCGCCCTTGAGGAATTGTAAATCTCGAAATTGGGGACGTTTAAAATTTACGTTCCGGGTTTAAAATTCCGCATTTAAAAAAATGGGAGTGAATTTTTCATGTTAAGCAATGTGCTAACCAAGGTTTTTGGCAGCAAGAATGATCGGATTTTAAAAAAATTAAGGCCGGTCGTTGAACAGATTAATAGTTTCGAAGCGGATATTCAGAAATTAGATGATGCCGGTCTCAGGGCCAAGACCGTCGAATTCCGCGAACGCCTGGCCAAGGGTGAGGCCCTGGATGATCTGCTGCCGGAGGCCTTTGCCGTGGTCAGAGAGGCCGGCCGCCGGGTTCTTGATATGCGGGCCTATGACGTCCAGCTGGTTGGCGGTATAATTCTCCACCAGGGATGTATTACCGAGATGAAGACCGGTGAGGGTAAGACCCTGGTGGCTACCATGCCGATTTACCTGAACGCCCTTTGCGGCAAAGGGGCGCACGTAGTAACGGTGAACGATTATCTGGCCCGCCGTGATGCCGAGTGGATGGGTGAGGTTTATCGTTTTCTCGGCATGACCGTGGGCTCCATCGTTCACGATATGGACGATGAGGCCAGGCGCGCGGCCTATAACTCCGATATAACCTATGGCACCAACAACGAGTTCGGTTTTGACTATCTGCGCGATAATATGAAGTTTGATGTGGGAGATTTCTGCCAGCGGGAGCTTAATTACGCCATTGTCGATGAGGTTGACAGTATCCTCATTGACGAGGCCAGGACGCCGCTTATTATCTCCGGCCCTTCAGAGTTGTCCATCGGCCTTTATAACGAGGTCAATAAGATTATGCCTCGTTTCAAGGCCGATGAACATTACACTGTGGATGAGAAGGACCGCCAGGCCTCATTTACCGAGGAGGGCATTGCCTTGGCCGAGGAGATACTCCAGGTGAGTAATCTCTATGAACCCAAGAATATTGATTACCTGCATCACCTCAACCAGTCCCTTAAGGCCCATGCCCTCTTCAAACTGGATGTGGATTATATCGTTAAAGACGGCGAGGTGGTTATTGTTGATGAATTCACCGGCCGTTCCATGCCGGGCCGCAGGTTCAGTGACGGCCTGCATCAGGCCTTGGAAGCCAAGGAGGGGGTTAAGGTGGAGCAGGAGAATCAAACCCTGGCCTCCATCACCTTCCAGAACTTTTTCAGGATGTACGATAAACTGGCCGGCATGACCGGAACCGCCGATACCGAGGCGGCGGAATTTAAAACGATATATAAATTGGATGTGGTAATAATCCCCACCTTTAAGCCGGTAACCAGAGATGATTATGCCGATGTGGTCTATAAGAACGCGGCGGCTAAATATCGGGCGGTGGTCAGAGAAATTAAGGAAATGCACGAAAAGGGCCGCCCGGTCTTGGTGGGGACAGTTAATATTGATATATCTGAACATCTCTCCAACCTTCTGAAAAAGGAGAAGATTCCCCATGAGGTCTTAAACGCCAAACATCATGAGCGGGAGGCAGAGATTATCGCTGAGGCGGGCCAGAGGGGCAGGGTTACCATTGCTACCAATATGGCGGGTCGGGGTACTGATATTAAGTTGGGCGAAGGGGTGGCCGAGTTGGGCGGCCTGCATATTTTAGCAACCAGCCGTCATGAATCACGCCGGATTGATAATCAGCTGCGGGGGCGTTCCGGGCGTCAGGGTGATGCCGGTTCTTCACGATTCTATCTATCCCTTGAGGATGATCTGCTGCGGATATTCGGTTCCGACCGCATATCCGGGATCATGGAGCGTCTGGGGATGGAGGAGGATGAACCCATTGAGCATTCCATGATAACCAGGGCTATTGAAAATGCCCAGCGCAAGGTGGAAGGCCATAACTTCGATATTCGTAAGCATCTGCTGGAATATGACGATGTAATGAATAAACAGCGGGAGATTATTTACACCCAACGGCGTACCGTTCTGCAGGGCGAAGATATAAAGGATATGATCCAGGAGATGGTAACCGATGCCGCCGCGGCCATAGCCGCTGAGACTATTAATGATCATATTCCGGCGGAGGATTGGGATTGGAAGTCGGTTTCCGACCGGATGCGGGAGATGTTCGGGGCCGAAATTGATATAACTGAGGACGAGCGGCTGGAGATGGACGGCGAGGCCCTGACCGAGCGTCTGCGGCACGAGGCGGTTAAGGCCTATGAGGCCCGGGAACTGGAGGTCGGCAGTGAGAATATGCGTCATCTTGAGCGTATGGTCTTGCTGCAGGTGGTTGATTCGCATTGGAAAGATCATCTCCTCAACATGGATCACCTGAAAGAGGGCATTGGCCTGCGGGGCTATGGCCAGAAGAATCCCTTGGATGAGTATAAGCGTGAGGGCTATGAGATGTTTGTTGATTTGATGGAATCCATCAAGCAGCAGACCGTTTCCACCATGTTTATGGTTCGTTTGGTCTCTGAGGAGGAGATAGAGGCCTTGGAACAACAGCGGCGGGCCGAGCAGGAGGCCATGGAGATGAGACGCAATGATGAAGAGGCCGTGGCCAAAAAGCCCATAGTGCGCCAGGGAGATAAGATTGGCCGTAATGCCCCCTGCCCCTGTGGCAGCGGCAAGAAATATAAGCGTTGTTGCGGTAAGTCAAAATGATAGTAGCGGGCAGCGGAATTAATGGTTTTGAATTTGCCGCGTGTCGGGCCGGGCTGCGGGGCAGGGACGGCCTGGATGTGGGGCTTATGGTCTGTCGGCAGGGGGCCGCGGCGGCCGCGGTATTCACCACAAATCTGGTGCAGGCGGCTCCGGTTATTCTGGGGCGGGAACGGATAAGGGGAGGAATGCTGCGGGCCGTTCTGGTTAATTCCGCCATTGCCAATGCCTGTACCGGAGATGAAGGAATGGCCAATGCTGAACGCTGTGCCGCCTTAACTGCTGGGGCTCTTGATGTTGATGAGGAAATGGTACTGGTGTCCTCAACCGGGGTTATTGGTGAGCAATTGGAGATGGCGCGTTTTGAGGCGGTTATCCCTGAACTTGTGGCCAGGCTCTCTCCTAGCGCTCTGCCGGAGGTGGCCAGGGCTGTTATGACTACTGATACGGTGCCGAAAATATCAACGCGTAAGGCCCGGCTCACGATGGAGGAGCCGGAGGTTAAAATAGGTGCTATTGCCAAGGGGGCCGGAATGATTATGCCCAATATGGCCACCATGTTAAGTTTTATTATGACCGATGCCAATATAAGCCCGGCTCTGTTGCAGGCCTTGCTGCCCGTGGCGGTGGAACAGTCATTTAACCGAATAACGGTAGACGGTGATACCTCCACCAATGATACGGTTATTGTCATGGCCAGCGGCTGTAGCGGGGGGCATGAAATTAATGACCTTAACAGTCCAGAGGCCGTGGTCTTCGCCGGGATGTTGAATGATATTACCCGTGATCTCGCCTTGCAGATTGTTGCTGATGGCGAGGGGGCGACCAAGTTGGTGACGATTCAGGTGCGCGGGGCGGTAACTGATGCTGAGGCGGAGCTGGCTGCTCGAACGGTGGCTGATTCCGCTCTGGTAAAGACGGCTTTTTTTGGTTCAGACCCTAATTGGGGGCGGATAATGGCGGCCCTGGGACGTTCAGGGGCTGCCTTTAATCCGGCCAGCACTGCGATATTAGTTGGTAACGGTGAATTAGTGAAGGAGGGACGTTTAGTGTCGGCGGCCGCTGAACGTTCGGCGGCGCAAACGATGGCTCAAAAGGAATTTACCCTGACCATTGACCTAAGAGCGGGAGAGGCGGAGGCTGAGATCTACACCTGCGATCTGTCGCTTGATTATGTGCGAATAAACGCCGATTATCGTACCTGATTGGTTTTGAGAATCAGAGAGCCTCAAGAGAGGTATTATTGGTCGTTAGTAACTGTTGTCACCATTAATAAAATTCCCCAGGCCGCCCAGTATTGAGCCTTCACCCCGGCTGCCGCCATTAACCGGCGCGGCGGCCAGCATACGGCCGGCGAGACGGGAGAAAGGCAGGGACTGAAGCCAGACCCGGCCGGGGCCTTCGAGGTTAGTAAAGAAGAAGCCCTCGCCGCCAAAGAGGGCGCTCTTGATATTACCAGCCTGCTGAATATCAAACTTAACCTCCGGCTCTATAGCCACCACGCAGCCGGTATCCACTTGTATACGTTCACCGGCGGAGAGTATTCTCTTAATGACGGTGCCGCCGGCGTGAATAAAAATCATCCCGTCGCCTTCCAGCTTTTCCATGATAAATCCTTCGCCGCCGAAGAGTCCGGTCATAATCTTCTGCTGCAGATAAATACCGATGGAAACACCTCGTGCGGCGCAGAGAAAAGCATCTTTCTGGCAGATCAGGCAGCCGCCCATATCCGGTAGAGAAATGGGGATAATATTACCGGGATATGGAGCTCCGAAGGCGACATGGGCCTTGCCCCGGCCGCCATGGGTAAAGGCGGTCATAAACAGACTCTCGCCGGTCAAAAGTCTTTTACCGGCCCCGAGTAGTTTGTTCATGAAGCCTTTTTGGCTGTGGGAGCCATCACCGAATATGGTTTCCATCTGAATTGAATCATCTTTGTACATCATGGCGCCGGCCTCTGAAACTGCCGATTCACCGGGATCCAGCTCAACTTCTACAAACTGCATCTCGGCGCCGAATATCTTATAGTCAATTTCATCGGCTTTGCTGCGGCTCTTAAAGGGCGGCGGCTTGCTCGTGTCGTTGGCCGTCATTAATTCGTCGATACTTTTAATCGGTACCCATTCTACCAGGCCGGGATGCCAGGCGTGGCCGTTTGGGTTGCGGCGGGCCTCTGCCCGGGCCTGATTAAGATCCATGGGGCCGATTTTCTTGCCGTTATAACTGAGATACCATTGAGACATAAATATCCTTTCAGGTTTTAAAACCTTTCCTTGATTCTATGGGCCTGTCGAAAACGTAAGAACTCACCAGCACCTCATCTCCGTCCGTTTCAGCCCTCTCACGTACAGGAAGTACAGACTCGAGGGCAAGAAACAAGGTAAGCGAACGTAGTAAGACTCCGATCTAAGGCACTGACGAACTCTTACACCATCGGGCAGCATCAACTTTGGTGCCCTTGGTGAACTATAACAACCCTTCGATGGAAAAATGATTGGGCTAATGTTTGTCCAGAAATGAGGATTTTTGTTCGAGATCAGGTAGGTGTAAACACCGAGGCATGCGAAGAAAATTTCCGCGGGCATCATATTGTTGATATTCCGAGAAAAATTGTCTGGGCATAACACAGAGCTCGGGCAAAAAGACTATTTATGGACAGGCACGAGCTAACGGTTCAACTGCTAAGGCAGTCGTCACGCCAGGAGCAGCTTTCCTGATTACAGGAATCGCCAGCGGTCTGGAAGCAGGGAAAATTACCTTCCGCCTCCTGAATTTTTTTAATTAAGTCCGCCTTCTTGAGGCGTCCCGGTTTACAGCCTACTCGTTTGGCGATTCTCTTGATGTCGATCATTCTCATTTTTGTTACCTCCATACATTTAAATAATATTTGTAACTATTCAGCTAAGGCAGATACGCTGTCCTAAAGTGTGAACTGTAACTAAATAGTTACAGTTTTATATTACAGCACAGTGTGGCAATATTTGTCAAAAAAAAAATGATGGCTGGGCAGAGAGAAAAGAAAAAGCAAGAAGTACAGTGCTGAAATATCAAAAAAGCTAAGGAGCACGGAGGCCATTAGAAAGGAGAAAAGAGGGGGAGGGCGGCCGCCGACTCCTTAGCAGGGGCTTGTTGAAATTCTCAACAACCTTATTAATAATGATATGCATTGTTTAAAAAATAAAAAGGGTTTAAAAAATAAATATTTTTAAGGGGCCTCTATTGTTTTGAATTAAAATTGTAGATTTCTTTGATCTGGTGAGCATGGTCAAGGAATATTTTAATGAGACGTGGATCAAAATGACTGCCGGCGCCATTTTTTATTTCCATTACCGCCTGCTTGAAAGACCAGGGCTTTTTGTACGGCCGGAATGATGTAAGGGCATCAAAGACATCACAAATGGCGGTTATACGACCGGCTAAAGGAATGTTCTTGCCATGCAGACCGCGTGGGTAGCCGCTGCCATCCCATTTCTCATGATGGGTCAGGGCGATATTCTTGGCCACCCGCAGGAGTTCTGAATCGTAGCCGGATAATAATTGCGCCCCAATACGGCTGTGCTTTTGCATGAGTTTAAACTCATTAGTCGTTAAGCGGCTGGGTTTTAGCAGGATCTGGTCAGAGATGCCTATTTTGCCAATATCATGCATGGGCGCTGCCTGGAACAGCAGGGTGTTTTTGTAGCTGCTGAGTCCGCTTCCCCGACCGATAATAGCGCAATAACGGCTGATTTTATTTATATGGAGCCCTGTCCATTTATCACGGAATTTTGCCGCTCGGGCCAGGCGGTAAACAATTTCTAACTGGGCCTTTTTGAGTTCAACGGTTCTTTGTTCCACTAAGGATTCAAGGTGATCCCGGTGAAGGCGTAATTCTTCTTTTGCCTGTCGTAATTCTTCTTCAACCCGCATCTCCTTGGTGACCACAAACAGGAGACCCAGTGACAGACATATCTGGTCGTTATCATGAGTCTCAATGGTGGCCTGATCTTTGAGCCAGAATGGCGCGGCCTCTGGCGGGGCTATTTTATAGATGGCCTCGGCCATGCCCCGCTGCCTGACCTGGCCGCGTATACGCCAGCGCGCGTTAGTAAGCAGGCGGCGGTCGATTATTTCGGGTGTTATCTGATCCTCAGTCTGGGGGGGCGGCGGATATGTACAGCGGTCAATAATACAGCAGCGCAGCGTTTTGGCTGCCTCCCTGGGGGCACATTGTAACAGCGCGGAGAGGCGAAAGCCGCTGTATTCGTACCATATATGGTGGGCTTCATCTATGTGCCAGGCGGCAATATAGGGAATGGCGGAAAGGCCCATCAGCTCTAAATCTATAAAGCGGGCGATGGCCTTTCGGACATGTATTTTCAGGTCATCAGAATAGTCGCCGTTTAGTATATGACCATGATAGTCATTACGCAGAAAATCTGTAAAACTCCGATCGTCAATCATGGATTAAGCATTACCACGAAAGGCGGGATTGCGAAATAAAAAAAGGGAGGGGGTAAGTCTGTAAATCGGGGACGACGTTTACACGGTTTTAAGAATCAGTAGTGTAACTGAGAAGATGATCCTGCTGAGCCCTGAATAATACCTCTCTGGCCTGTTCAATATCCTGTCCTATCTGATCGGCTAAGGCCGTCGGGCCGGAGAATTTACGTTCCCCACGTAGATATTGCAGCAGGTTTATTTTGATGTCTTTGCCGTATATATCCTGGTTAAAATCAAAAATATGGGTCTCGGCAGATATCTTCCGGCCATGAAATGTGGGATTATAGCCAATATTCAAAACACCGCCGTAACACTTGGCATCATAGAAGACCTGGGTGACATAGACCCCATGCTTTGGGCAGAGGTCGTCGGCGGCGATATGGAGATTGGCGGTGGGGAAACCCAACAGTCTGCCGCCCCGCTGCTGGCCCTTTTGAACTTCACCACGGATCTGGTAAAAACGGCCAAGAAGCTTTCTCACATCCCGCATTCGGCCCTGGCTCACCAATTCTCTGACTTTGGTACTGCTAACCAGCATACCGTCAACATAGATGGCTTCTATTACCGAAACCGCGAAATTCTTCTTTTTACCCTGTTCCAGGAGGAAAGCGATGTCTCCCTCTCTACCCCGGCCCAGGGCATAATCATAGCCAACCACCAACTCTTCGACGCCAATGCTCTTGATGAGGGCTTTATCCACAAAATCCTGGGCCGAGATGGCAGCGAATGGCTTGGTAAAGGGGATTATAATTAGAACATCTATATTGGCCTGGGAGATAAGCTCCCGTTTCTGGTCGCAGGTGGAGATTAATTTAATCCCGATATCCGGCCGTACTACCTTTAACGGATGAGGGGCAAAGGTAATGGCAATACTGGTTCCTTGGCAGCGTTTGGCCTTATCAACCACCGCCTTGAATAATTGTTGATGGCCAAGGTGAACGCCGTCAAAATTGCCGATGGTGACAAAAGGGCGGGGAAAGGGGTGTTTTATATCTTGAAGATCAGTATATATTTGCACGTTTACAGCTTCTGTTAAAATTAATCGGGGAATTTGCTAAATTACAACCAAATGGTCGTTAAAGAAAGGGATTTTTGGTAACTATTTAGCTGCACCCAATCCGGAGTCTGCGCTACCTGCGGCTGATAA
>CAZZJP010000063.1:0-9765 GCA_964654555.1 uncultured Desulfobulbia bacterium | reverse complement strand
TTTGTAACTATTCAGCGTGATGTCTAAAAGTAACAATAACCACCGGAGTGTAACTGTTCAGCAGTGCTCCAGCTCGGAGTCTGCGCTTACCTCGTTCATTCGGGACTTCAAAGCATACTTTTGTATTCGAGAAGTCCCGAATGAACGAGGTAAGCGTAGACTCCGAGATGGGGTGCTGCTGAATAGTTACCTTAATTTTAGCATAATTATGTGCTGGAGTGGGCATGAAATTTTTAATTTTCATCAGCGGAAGATTGCAGGGGGCCGCCGGCCTTGAAATATTGACCTGTCCTTTTCTTCTATTGCCCGTGAACAAGGGCATCCCTGCATTACCAAATTAGCCAGATGGCGGAGCCAAATTTGTGAATGCCGTCCGTCAAGACCGCTTTAGTAGATGAAGGGGATTAAACGTTTGGTGCGGCGGCAATAACTGCGGTATTGTGGATCTCTCTGCAGCCAGAGGCTCTCTTCGTAGTGCAGCTTGGCCAGCAAATTGATAAACAGAGCGGTATAGATTACAGTGTTGGTCAGGTACCAATACATAATCACAGGCCCCAGCATGGATAATAAGACACTGCTGTACATTGGATGGCGGACATAACTATATACGCCGTTGGTGACCAGGACACTGTTCTCTCTCGGAATAGGGCGGATATTAAAACGGCTTGGCCCCATGCTGCGTATCTGGCGGATGGCGGCCCAGGCCAGGGCAAGACCTGGGAGGCTGACCATAAGGCCGTATGGGTGGCGGATGGGGCCGAAGGGCAGTAAGATCAAGCCGATACAGACGAATTGGATAATGACAAAAATCATTGTTTGTGTGGGTAAGTAAAGGTCGAGGCCATAGTTTGGAGGGCTGGACTATGCTTTCAGGAGCCACTTAAAGGTGTATTTTTTAATAAATTTAATCGGATTATAAGACATTTTGGCCTTGCGCAGACCCTCGTTGCCGAGATCCTGTTCCCGGTTGACAAAAATAAAATCCGGATTGGCTGATAGAAACATCTGGTTGATGGCCTGATATATGCCTTTATAGCCTCCCATGCCCTTTTCAAAATGGACGATCAGGGTATCTTGGCGAATAATCTCGGCAACGATAAAGGCCGCGACATCAAACTCATTTACCATGATTACGCCGCCCAGGAGATCAGGCAGGGCGGCGTAATTATGGAGAACCTTGCTGATTACCCTGTCCTCGGCCGCCAGACCGGCTGAGGCCTCACAATTACGCCATGTACACCAGTTTAACTGCATCTTTAAAACCTGGTCGACAAAGGGCTGTTCCATGGGAATATAATGCCAGTCGTGCTTATTTTTAAACTGGTTCAGCAGATTTTTCTTTTTATGGAATTTTCTGCCCTTTAGGGTGATTAATTCGCTGGTATCATAGATATAATCCCAATGTTCTCTGGCCTCCTCCCCGGTTATAATGTGGGGCACCTGACTTTGCCAGAGCCTGGCCAGTTTTTCTGGAACCCGGATAATGGGCAGCCTTTCGGCAAGTTTCAACAGCCGGGATTGCCAGTCAACGGCCTCCCAGTTCCCCACCGGCGCCCAATAGGCGGGGTACGGCAGACTCTGGCGCAACCAGACCAGATCATTATCCCAGGCCCAGGTCAGACCGTATTCTTGCGCCCAGGCCCATATATTTACAAAGCTGTAGTCGGAGGCGGCCTGAGACGCGGCATTTAAACGGCACCGGTATTCCGGCATTGAATCATGGGTTATGGTGGTGAATTTGTCCGAATTTATCAAAATATGGTGTTCTTTTGTAAATAGTCAAGAGGTTGGACTGCTTGATACATTGCCTTGAAGTATGTCAATACTCCTATTGTATGTACTCTGATTTGCAAAAGTGGCTGAACCGATTGTTGCAAGCCTCTCTTGCTGGTAATTTTGTAACTATTCAGCGAAATGCCCCTAATTATCAATAACCACCAGAGTGTAACTGTTTAGCAGTGCTCCAGCTTCGTTCATTTAGGCATTCGAAGCATACTTTGGTATTCGAGAAGGCCTAAATGGGCGAAGATGGAGTGCTGCTGAATAGTTACGTAATTTTTAACATGGTGGCTATCTTTTAACTTGGTTTATCCACTCGTATAATATTGACAAAAACATGGGAGCCGTCAAGCCTTTTATCCAAAGGACTTTAGCCGCGGCCAGCGGCAGTTAAAAAGTTGAGACAGGGCGCTAAAAAATCATTTGCTTATCTCCCTTAGTTTGAGTAATTTATTGATTTCCCAAAATATTCTATCCGGAGCGGCCATATATGCAAGACCTAAGCCTTATCAATATGTTCATCAATGCCGGGCCTACGGTAAAATTTGTTATGCTGCTGCTTTTAAGTTTTTCCGTCGGCTCCTGGTATATTATCTTTAACAAGCTCATTCTTTATAAAAAGGTACGGCAGGATTCAGCCCTCTTTCTGGAGCGCTTCTGGCAATGCAAAAATTTAAGTGATGCCGTTGGCCATGCTGAGGAAACGCCATTGAGTCCGGAGGCCAATATCTTTATCAGCGGCTATAATGAATTGCAGAAGTTAAATAAAAAACGGCCCATGGTCGGCGGTGGTAACGATACCCTTGATATGCGGCTGGCCGGGATGGATAATCTTAAACGGGCTGTTAACCGGGCGGCAGCCGGAGAGATGGAGAATCTGGCCAGGACTCTTAACTTTCTCGCTACCACCGGCAGTGCTACTCCCTTTATCGGTCTCTTTGGCACGGTCTGGGGAATAATGAGTTCTTTTCACGGCATAGGCCAGCGGGGTTCCGCCTCGCTGGCCGTGGTGGCCCCTGGCATTTCTGAGGCCCTGGTTGCTACGGCCGCCGGTTTGGCGGTGGCCATTCCAGCGGTAATATTTTTTAATAATTTTGCCAGCCGTTTAAACTATTTTGAAAATGACATGGATCGTTTTACAACTGATTTTTTAAATCTCATTGAACGTGATGTCATTGCCCGGTCGGCTGAATAGTTACAATTCTGGGGTTATTGTTACTTCTATGCATCACGCTGAATAATTACGAGGCGGGTGTGGTAAATATTAATAATTAGGGCGGCATAAGCGAATGAGACGAGGCAGACAGCGGCGCATGATGTCGGAGATAAATGTCACGCCAATGGTGGATGTCATGCTGGTGCTCCTGGTTATTTTTATGGTGACAGCGCCCATGATGACCCAGGGCGTTGATGTGGATCTACCCAAGACGACCTCTAGGGCGTTGCGCCAGAAAGAAAGGCCAATTGTTATCAGTATTAATAAACGAGGCGATATTTTCCTGAACCGGGTTAAAGGCAGCGAGAAGATTCTGCGCCAGCAATTGCGGAAACTGGCTTTAAACGATGGTACTAAACGGCCGGTTTATCTCAAGGCTGACCGCCGGGTGCAATATGGTGTGGTGGCGGTAGTTATGGCCGATATAAAGGCCGCCGGGTTCAATAAACTGGGGATGGTGACCAAGCCCAGAGAAAGACGCTGATATGTCCGGGTCCTCATGACTGATTTTTTTACCTTAGCAGGGAACGGGACTCATGCCCCGTATTGGAAGATGCCGCTGATTTTAACAGTACTTCTGCATCTTGCCATCTTTCTGCTCTTGATTATGCCGCCTGAATTCTTGCGGCCCAGGCATAATTTCCAGGAAATTCAGACCATTAACCTATTTACCGCCGCTGAACTTAAAGCAAGGCTCAAACTGCCCCGTCATCATACCGCGCCGCCCAGGGTAAGCCGTCCTTCCCGGCCCCGGCGTAAGGCACCGCCTCCTCCGCCGGTGAAGAATGTTAAATCAATTAATATTGACCAGTCGCCCCCGGTTTTGGCTAAACCGGCCAAGGTGGTATCTTTAAGGCCCCGTAAACTCAAGAAGAGGGTTCCGCCGTCAGTTAAGCATGAAAATGTCAACGATGAGCTGTTACGCCGGGGGCTGGAGGGCATAAGAGCCCGGCTTAAGGCCAGGCAGGAGGCCCGGCAGGTAAAAAGCGCTCTGGCAGAACTGGTGAAGAACCTGCAGTCCGCGAAAAATACTCCGGCCCCGCCAAAAAGCAAACCTGCTTCATCTGCCGCGCCTGATATAACGAAAGAGGCTCAGGCCGGGGCTGAATCTAACCAGGCGGCCCGTAACGCTGCTGAGGCCGCCGGCTTTAAACTGGCCCTGCGGCGTTATTATATGCTTATTTCATTGCGGATACACGAGCACTGGTCTTTGCCGAAGACTCATAGCTGGGATAAATCCTTAGAGGCGGTTGTGGTTATTAATATCCGCCGGGATGGAATTGTCTCCAAGATAACTTTTGAAAAAAAATCAGATAATATGTATTTTAACCAGTATGTAAAGAAGACTATTGAAGAGGCCTCACCAATGCCTCCATTTCCAGCTGATCTCAAAAGAGAGCGTCTTGAGATTGGTCTGCGCTTCATGCCGGGCGGCATGTTTTGACGGCATTGTAAAAATAAAATATTTGTTGTAACTATTTATTCAGCGTGATGTCTAAAAGTAACAATAACCATCGGAGTGTAACTGTTCAGCACTGCTGAATAGTTACGATTTGTTTTTTTATCGCTTCCCCAATTAAATTATGATGAGATTTATCCGTGGCATCAGTTCTGTCATTTTAGCGCTTATTTTTTTGACAATCAGCGGTATCAGGCCCGCCGCCGCCATGGTCTATCTTGATATTACCTCGGCCGATTTGATTCAGATGCCGGTGGCTGTGCCTGCCTTTATCAATAAGAAGAACCCTGACAGGATAACTGATAAGGGCCGCCGCATGGCTGACCTTGCCGGCCGCGCCCTCGTTCTGCACGGTTTCATCTCTCTTGTCCCGGCTAAAAGTTATGCTGAGGGTCGGGGGGTGGACTGGCAGAAGGCCGGGGCGGATTTTGTCATGCTGGGCAGTTATAATAGAGACAAATCCGGCATGGTGCTGGAAATCCGTTTTATTGATCTCAGCAATAAGCGGATGATTGTTGGAAAACGCTATCATGCCTCGTGGTCAAAGGGCTCGCTGCTGATCCGTAAATTCTGCGATGAGGTCATTTATAAATTAAGCGGCCGCAGGGGGATCAGTAATACCGAAATTGCCTTTGTTTCGGACGGGAGCGGTTATAAAGAGGTTTATGTCGCTGATATTCTGAGTGGCAAGGCGCGCCAGATTACCAGGCATCACAGTATAACGGTATCTCCCCGTTTTACTCCCGATGGCCGCCAGCTGGTATATACCTCTTATCATCGCGGCAACCCTGATCTTTATATAACTAATCTGGCTCAGAGTAAGTTTACCAGGGCGTTGTCCTGGCGTAAGGGGCTTAATCTTGCACCATCCTGGGCGCCGGATGGTAAAACAATGCTTATAACCCTTAGTAAAGACGGTAATCCTGATATATATCTGCTGACGGCCAGCGGCCGGATTATCCGCCGTATTACTAAGAACGACGGGATTAATGTTTCTCCATCCTGGGCGCCGGATGGGCGTCATTTTGCCTTTGTTTCCGACCGCAGCGGTACTCCGCAGATATATACCATGGATATCAAGACCGGTATTACCACACGAATTACATACCAGGGGGCCGAAAATACCACGCCCGCCTGGTCGCCGTCGGGGACTGAAATTGCCTTTACCGGCCGGGCGGATAACACCCATCAGATATATATAATTAATGCCCGCGGCGGCCAGGCCGAGCAGCTCACCAAATACTGGGGCGACTATGAATCCCCCTCATGGTCGCCGGACAGCCGGCAATTAGTCTTTTCACGTCAGCGCGGCGGCCGCAAAGAACTCTGCCGTATATTCATTAAAGGTCATAAGGTTATTCCCCTGTTCAAAAATTTAAAGGGCAACCAGACCTTCCCGCAGTGGTCGCCCCGTCTGCCTTATTAATTCGATTAGGAGCGCAGGTTATGTCAAAATTTATCAAGCTCGCGATTATCCTTTTGGTACTGCCGTTATTGACTCAATGTGTATCCACGCAGGATCTTAATACCGTGGATCTAAAGATCAGAAATCTCAATAATCAGCTGCGGACAACCGGCAAGGGTCGTGCCGCTCGCCTTGATGAAATTCTCCGTCAGCAGGCCGCCATGAGTAACAGGCTTGATCTGTTGAATACGCAGATGCTGCAGGTCAGGGGGCAGTTGGAGGCCGGCAGCCATAACGATGTGATTATTCAGGGCAGGAATAAAGAACTGAAAAAAAATCTGAACCAGAAAATTAATGACCTGGCCGAGCAGATTGCTCTGTTGACAGATCAGTTGAATCAGAGTAACGAGCGGCTTGCTCAAGCTCAGGAGGAGGCGAAAAAAGCGGCCCAGAGCGCTTTGGATGCCAACCGTCAGGCCCTGGGGGCTCAAGCCAAGGCGGAGAAGGCGGCCGCAGTGGCGGCCGTGGCTGAACGACGGGCGGCGGCCGCGGAAAACAAGGTGGCTGAACTTGAGAAGAAATGGGACGGAGCGCGGCGTAATGCCCTGCGCCAGATTATTCCCAGCCGCAGGAAGATGAGTCCAGCGGAAGCCAGAAAAATTGAAAAGGGCAGCCGGAAGACCGGGGCCGCAACCGGCCGGTCTAAGGCGGCCGCCGCCAATAAGCTGTATAATAAGGGCCTTGCTCTGTTCAGAAGGAGTAAATTTAAGGAGTCTTACAGAACCTTTAAAAAATATATTGCCTTGTATCCCAAAGGGCGGCTGGCCCCTAACTCACGTTTCTGGATGGGGGACTGTTATTACAGTCAGCAGGATTATGAACTGGCTATTCTCGAATACCAGAAAGTTATCGCTGATTATCCTAAGAATCCCAAGGCCCCGGCCGCTCTTCTGAAGCAGGGCCTGGCCTTTGAGAAGTTGCAGGATAAAAAGACCGCCGCGGTTGTCTATAAAAAACTGTTGGCCAGATATGCGGGTAGTTCCCAGGCGGCAGCAGCTAAAAAACGACTTGCGGCTCTAAAATAAAATTGAAGACCTGATGTAATTATTCAGCGTGACGCATAGAAGTAACAATAACCACAGAATTGTAACTATTCCGCTGCACCAGATCTGAGGGATCCGGCGGCAATCTTGTTGCAAAAATAAGAGAATGTTGTATAGTCATGCCTGAATATTGAAGTGTCAGCCGCATCCCTTTTTTCGCTATTATTTCCTTTCTCATAGAATATCCGATTGCCTTCGCAGGCTTAAATTCCTTGAGGTATCTGCTGAACACTCGAAATCCTTCCTGCTGTTTGCCGCATGTGAAATTTATAGCACCCCGGTTGGCTCCCCTTGCCCCTTAGGCTGATTAAAAAGGTAACTTTGTCGTGCCGCGGCGTTATTTATTATTTATAAAGCGGTAACTATTCAGTGAGCTTCCCATAATTGGCAATACGAACAAGTGTCTATATGCAGCTGTAAAAACGGCCGTCCATGGCGAATAAGACGACCATAAAACATGATATAATGGAGATGATGAAATGACAGAATCTGATTTGACAGCCGGAAGTGAGGTGGATTCTTATTGCCTTAAGTGCAAAGACATGACTAATCATATGATTATCGCCATGGCGGACGAGAAGATTGCCAAGGCGCAGTGTAATGTCTGCGGCGGCAGACATAAGTATCGGGCCGCTAAACCGAGTAAATCGACCAAGGCCAAAGGCAGCACTGCTTCAAGAGCGACAGGCATTACTCTTAAAGAGAAGAAGGCAACAGCCGCCTTCGAGGCCTTGCTGAAAGGGCGGGACAGCTCTGAAAGCAAGCCATACGCCATGACCGCTATATTTAACAAAAACGAGATAATTAATCATCCCACCTTTGGACTTGGTGTGGTTACCTCAATCATTCCGGCAAATAAAATAGAGGTTACTTTCAAAGATGGGGTTAAGATTCTTATCTGTGTTCTTCCCGTGTCGGAGACTCCCGAACCTGCCAGGATGAAGAAGAAAAAAATACGTAAGGTCGTAAAAGAGGTGGCCGCCTGAAAAAACGTTTTGTCTCTTACGCCGCTTGGCTGGCGATGTAATTACCCGTTTTGGATGAGTTCTCAGCCTTCATGGCGAGGTAGGTGTCAAAATCCATCATCACGTCGGTGATACCAGCCGGCGTGATCTCAATAATACGGTTGGCCACGGTGGAGATGATTTGATGGTCGTGGGAGGCGAAGAGTATGACCTCCGGGAAGGCTGTTAGGGCGTTGTTCAGCGAGGTGATCGACTCCAGATCGAGATGGTTGGTGGGTTCGTCTAAGAGCAGGGCGTTGGCTCCGGAGAGCATCATGCGGGAGAGCATACAGCGCACCCGTTCTCCACCGGAGAGGACGGCGGTCTTTTTCATTGCCTCTTCGCCGGAAAAGAGCATTTTGCCGAGAAATCCGCGGATGAAACTCTCATGTTCTTTGGGGGAGGCGTACTGACGCAGCCAACCCACCAGATCAAGCTCATCGTTGTTGAAATAGGCGTTGTTTTCCTTGGGGAAATAGGCGTTACGGATGGTTATTCCCCAGCGGAAGCTACCTTGGTCAGCTTTCAGCTCCCCGGTGAGAATCTGAAAAAGGGTTGTTTTGGCCAGGCTGTTAGGGCCGACAAAGGCAATTTTGTCGCCCTTGTTTACAGTAAGGCTCAGATCCTTAAACAGGGTAATTCCGTCTATCTCTTTACTGAGATGGTCAATTTCAAGGATGATATCGCCGCAGGATCGTTCGGGGTTGAAGACAATGTAGGGGTATTTGCGAGATGAAACAGGCATCTCGTCAATGGTGAGTTTCTCAAGTAACTTTTTCCGGGAGGTCGCCTGTTTGGCCTTGGAGGCGTTGGAGCTGAAGCGGCGGATAAACTCCTTTAATTCCTCGGCCTTGGCTTTGGCCTTTTTGCTCTCCGTCTCTTTCTGGTGGAAACGCAGGCTGCTGGCCTGGTACCAGAAGTCGTAATTACCGACATAGACCTGAATTTTACCATAATCTATGTCTGCCATATGGGTGCAGACCTGGTTCAGAAAATGACGGTCATGGGAGACGATAATTACTGTATTTTGGAAGCGGGAGAGGAAGTACTCCAGCCAGTTGATGGTTTTTAAATCCAGGTGGTTGGTGGGCTCGTCTAAGAGCAGAATATCCGGATTGCCGAACAGAGCCTGGGCCAGTAATACCCGAACCTTGTCGCTGCCGTCCAGTTCCCGCATCTTTTTCTGGCGCATATCCTCCGGAACTCCGAGACCGTTCAAAAGTACCGCCGCCTCGGATTCGGCTTCATAGCCGTTCATCTCTCCAAACTCGGCCTCCAGTTCCCCGGAACGGATGCCGTCTTGCTCGTTGAAATCTGTCTTGGCGTAGAGTATTTCCCGTTCCGCCATTATCTTGTAGAGCTTTTTATGGCCCATGATGACGGTATTGAAAACGGTATAGTCGTCGAAGGCGAATTGATCCTGGTTAAGCATGGCGATCCGCTCGCGCGGCCCCTTGCTGATGCTGCCATGATCGGGTTCTAACTTTCCTGCCATAATTTTCAAAAAGGTGGATTTGCCAGCTCCATTAGCGCCGATGAGACCATAGCAGTTGCCGGGGGTAAATTTAATATTGACATCTTTGAAGATTATTCTTTTGCCATAGGCAAGGGAAATATTGGCAGCGGTGATCATGGTGGTATCCTTATAATAAGAAGATAAAAAAAGCCGGCAGGTGAATTTTGTGGCGTGGGAGTCTGTGGGGCGAAAGCGAAAGCGGTTAATCTTCCTGAATGGCGGGGGGGATCTGTTCAACGACGGGATTTTTCTTCTCTGCCTTGCGCAGTCTCTTTGCCTCTTT
>CAZZJP010000062.1:0-10015 GCA_964654555.1 uncultured Desulfobulbia bacterium | reverse complement strand
GAATAATTGCCCATCTTAATTCTCCTCTCACATGCATTCTCATTTTTCTCCTCCTCCTTTAATTTATTATAATTACAATGCTGCATCCCCTTAAAGGTCAGGAACACAGCGCCTATTATAATATTTAAATATGTTGGGGAGACTAACACAGCGTGGTAGGCACTACAATGTGGCAAATTGTCGCAGGTGGTGATGAAGTTTTTTGTGGAAGAAATGGGGAAACGGGTGTATACCCCAGATTTACTAAAATAGCCAGTTCGTTTTTTTTAAGGCCTAAAATACAATCATGCTTATGAATAAACAGAAAATTTGGCTTGTACGTCACGGTGAGACGGAATGGGCCGCAGTGGGGCGGCATACCGGAAGAACCGATATCCCCTTAACCGACACCGGAAAATTCCAGGGCCGGGCGTTGGCCCCCAGGCTGGCTGCTCATCCATTTGCCCTGGTTCTCTCCAGCCCCCTGCAACGTGCTGCCGAGACCTGCCGGCTGGCGGGTTATGGTCAACAAGTTGAGTTTTCCAATGCGCTGCTGGAGTGGGATTACGGCCTTTATGAGGGCCGGACAACGCTGGACATTCGCAAGGAGAAGCCCGCCTGGACGATTTGGCGCGGCGACCCGCCGGGTGGTGAGACATTATCCCAGGTAGCACTGCGCGCCGATAAGATTATTGCCAGGCTGGTGGCTGTTGACGGTGATTGTCTGCTTTTTGCCCACGCCCATATGCTGCGGGTGATCGCGGCCCGCTGGCTCGCTCTGCCGCCTGATGCTGCCCGGCTCCTGCTGTTGAGTCCGGCTTCTTTAAGCGTTTTGGGATATGAACATGAAAGCCGGGTAATTATTAACTGGAATGATCTCTGCCATCTAACTGATTCGGAAGATTTAAGTCGCCAGTGACTGACGCAGTATGTCCCGCAGGTCGTCAATCATAAAGGGCTTCTGGATAAAACCGACTAATCCTTTACCGACAAAGCGCTGGGTGACCTCCTGTTCGTTGTAGCCGCTGGCCATAATCACCTGCACTGTGCTGTCGGTGCGCCGCATTTCCCGGTAGGCCTCTTCACCATCCATATGCGGCATGGTTAGATCCATCAGAACAAGGTTAATTTCAGCGGATTTGGCTTTGAATATTTTCATGGCCTCCCGCCCATCGGCGGCAGTAATGACTGAAAAGCCCAGGTGCTCAAGCATCTGACGGCCCACTGCCCGTATAGTCTCCTCATCATCAACTAAGAGGATTAATCCTTTACCCTGCCAGTTTTTGTCCTGGCGGCCCTCGTCTTTTGGTTTTATATCCTGAGCGGCCGCTATTGGAAAGATCAACTTGATCGTTGTACCTCGGCCGGGTTCTGAGTAGATTTTAAGGGCTCCGTTATGGCCGCGGACAATGCCAAGCACTGCCGCCATGCCTAGTCCCCGGCCGGTAAACTTGGTGGTGAAAAAGGGGTCAAACATTTTATCCCTGGTCTCTTTATCCATCCCGCAACCGGTATCTGCCACCTCTATATAGGAATAAATGCCTTCGGGAAGCTGCTCGTCAATATATGTTTCGTTAAGGTAATCGCGGTCACACTCCATGGCGCCGGTGGTAATAGATATGATGCCTGACTTGTCGTTGATGGCATCAGAGGCATTAATTACCAGATTCATAATAATCTGACGAATCTGAGTGGCATCGGCCTCAATGGGGGGAACTTTGTCGGCCAGATTAAATTTCATCACTGCCTTCTTGCTGATTGATATCTCCAGCATATGGGTCATCTCTTCAACGAGTTCGTTGCAGTTTAACTGCTGAACAACAAATTTGCCCTTGCCGGAATAAGCCAGCATCTGGCGGCAGAGGTCGGCCGCCCTCCGTGAGGCAGACTCAATGGCTTCTAAGTTATGACGGGCAGCTGAGAAGGGCGAGATTTCAGCCAAGGCAAGATCGGCGTTGCCCAGGATGGCCATCAGCAGGTTGTTAAAGTCATGGGCAATGCCGCCGGCCAGCACTCCAAGGCTTTCGAGCTTCTGGACATGCTGCATTTGCCGTAATATCTGTTCCTTCTCCTCTGCCTCTCGTTTTTGCTCAGTGATATCCATGATGGTGCCCACTATGCCGGCAACTTCACCACTGTCATTATAAAAAGAGGCCTTGCAAAGCAGGACATCGCGGATGCTGCCATCGGCATGTTTTACTTGAGTTTCATACTGCTGACGGCCGCCCTTCTCCCAAAGTGACTGGTCGGATTCTTCGTAAACTCCGGCTAATTTTAGAGGGGCGGCGTTTTGAGCGCTGCAACCGATTATCTCATCACAACTGCAGCCGGCAAAGTCCGCAAAGGCAGAGTTACAGGCCAGGCATCTTCCTTTATGATCCTTGCAGAAAATAGGATTGCGAACGGTGTCAATAATGGTGGAGAGTAAGGTTTCCTTTTCTTTCAGAGCCTTGTAGCTGGTGGTATTTTTTATGGCCACGGCGGACTGATTAGCCAATGACTGATAGATGATTTGTTCGGTTTCAGTAAAAATATGGCGCTGCAGCGTATGGCCTATTAAAACGCCGAATACCTCGTCACCCAGCATCATCGGGGCGCATATGGCTGAGGTTATCTTTTTCTCAAAGACTATCGGCGGCACAGTAAAACGTTGTTCGGTCTCATGGTCGATAACCGTGACTATTCGCTTTTCTCTGACCACCATGGTTGACAGCCCCTGCCCCTCCTTTAGGGTGTAGCTGTCCACCATTGTCTGTGGGAAACCGATGGTATGGCGGATGATTAAGGAATTATCCTTGTCGCCAAGGAGCAGGAGGGTGGAAAAATCAAGGTGTAACAAGTCTTTAGCGGTTTGGTTGCAGATACGGTAAAGTTCTTTATTGTCTGAGGTTAAAAGTAGTTTGTGGGAAAAATTCAGCAGATCTTTTAATAATTTGTCCCGATCCTCTAATTCCCCAGCCAGGGCAGCCGCCCGGGATGCTATATCCGTATCATTTCTCATAATTCCTCTGCGAATATCAGACTTTTCTGTAACTATTCAGCAGCACCCCGGTGATTATTGTTACTTTTAGACATCACGCTGAATAGTTACTACTTTTCTTATAATTATAAAAATAAATCCTCCCTGATTTCTATCACGCAATCTTAAAATTTGCTATGAAAAAACTTATATTTTGGGCGGTAATCGGCATTTGTTTGGCCGTTTATTGAGAGTAGAGGCCGCGGCCATATGTAGTATAGGCAGTATGGCAATAGCGGCATGAGGCCGCGGGATAATATAACTGGATGATTTTTTCAGAGGCTTTTAATCACCATCGGCTAATCAATTTTATACCGATAAAAAAGTCCTACCCTCAAATGGGCAAGTTGGTTATATTGACAAATCGATTGTTGGCAACGGCCGCTAATCAGCGGTTCTGGCTGGCCCGGTGGGTTCTCCTGGATTGGCCCTGTTGTTTCTTTACAGGCCCTAAGGAGTAATCAGGTTATAAATTAGTAAAGGTAATTTATGAAAATAATTGTTAATGGTGAGGAACGGTTCCTTGAGGCCGAGGTCTTGATTACCGATTATGTCAAATCCCTTGATCTTGATCCGAAAACGGTGGTGGTTGAGGTAAATGGCCGGATAATCACCCGCCAGGACTATCAATCCACTCTGCTCCTTGATGGCGCAGAAGTGGAATTAATCCGTTTCATCGGAGGAGGCGGAAGATGTTAACTATTGCCGATAAGACATTCGCCTCCCGCCTCTTCGTGGGAACCGGGAAATTTTCGTCCTCTGATATTATGCGCCAGGCTCTGGAGGCCTCCGAATGTGAGATGGTAACCGTGGCTCTGCGCCGGGTTGAATTAGATGATCCGGGTGATGATATTATGCAGGCCATTGGCGGCGGGAGATTCTTTTTTCTCCCCAATACGGCCGGGGCGCGGGACGCGGTGGAGGCTGTGCGCCTGGCCCGTCTGGCCCGGGCGGCCGGGGGCGGTAACTGGCTTAAATTAGAGGTCACCCCCGATCCCCGCACCCTGCTTCCCGATCCAGTGGAGACCTTAAAGGCGGCAGAAGAACTGGTGCGGGACGGTTTTGTTGTCCTGCCCTATATCAATGCCGATCCGCTTCTGGCTCTGCGTTTACAGGAGGTGGGGACAGCGGCGGTGATGCCCCTTGGCGCTCCAATTGGTACCAATCGCGGCCTGCTTACCCGCCCCCTGCTGGAGATTATTATTGAACAGATGGAGATACCGGTGGTCGTGGATGCCGGTATCGGCACCCCCTCGCAGGCGGCAGCGGCCATGGAGATGGGAGCTGATGCCGTTCTGGTTAATACCGCTATTGCCGTTGCTGGTGATCCGGTGGCCATGGCGGCCGCCTTTGGGCAGGCGGTTATTGCCGGCCGCCGGGCCTATAAGGCCGGTCTGGGTGCCATCAGTGGCCGGGCGGCGGCCTCATCACCCCAGACCGGGCTTGAATTTTTGCGATGAGTAATTTCAGCCTGCCGGACTTTAAGCAATTGCGGGATATGAGCCGCCGGGCCAATGACGCCGCGGTTCAACAGGCCTTACGGACACTCCGGCCCACCCTAAATGACTTCGCGGCTCTCCTGTCACCCGCTGCCGGCCGCCGTCTTACAGCCCTGGCCGCTCGTTCGGCCGAGATTACCCGTCAGCGTTTCGGTTGCGCCATTCAGATTTACGCCCCTATCTATGTCTCCAATTATTGTGTTAATCGTTGCGTTTATTGTGGATTTTCCTCCGGTAACAGCATAAAGAGGCGGGTTCTGGATATAGATGAGGCCGCTCGTGAGGCGGAACTTCTTAAAAGCCGCGGGATTAATCATATTCTTCTGGTCTCCGGTGAGGCTCCGGAGCGGGCCGGAGTCGATTATTTTGTGGCTCTGGCCCGGCGGCTGCGGGATCATTTTGCCGCTATTTCTATTGAGATTCAGCCGCTCGATGAGGATGAATACGCCCAACTCTTCGCGGCCGGGATTACCAGTGTGGCAGTATACCAGGAGACCTATGACCGTGAGTTGTATCCTACTCTGCACTTGAGCGGTAAAAAACGTGATTATGATTATCGTCTTGCCACCCCGCAACGAGCGGCGGCGGCAGGGATGCGGGAGGTCGGTATCGGCGCTCTTCTCGGTTTAAGTGATTGGCGGGCGGAGGGCATGGCTCTCGGCATGCATCTTGCCTGGCTGCGGCATCAGTTCTGGCGTACAGCCCTAACCGTTTCTTTTCCGCGCCTGCAGCCTGCTGCCGGGGGCTTTACCGCCCTGCGGGCGGTGGATGAACGGCAGTTAAGCCAGCTCCTTTTTGCCCTCCGTATCTTTGATCATGATGTGGGGCTTTTGATTTCCACCAGAGAGGAGGCTCGTTATCGGGATGGTATGCTGGGGCTGGGCCCCACCCGCTATTCAGCCGGTTCCTGCACCGCTCCAGGAGGTTATAGTGATGAGCAGGAGGCCACTGAACAGTTTGAGGTCGATGACCACCGCTCAGTTGATGAGGTCTGCGCTGTTATTCGTCAGAGGGGCCTGGAACCGGTACGTAAGGACTGGGACGCTGGTTTTCAGATGGTGGCCTCCGGCTGACTTTTCATCAGCCTAGTTAGACAATTTTATTATTTTATTATTTGTATAAGGGAGAAAAATAATGGCAGATTTAAAGAAGATGTACTCCACAATTCTTGGTGATCATTTCCCCTTGGAGATGACAATTTCCTTTGATGACCAGCGGTTGATCTATAAGAAGAGAACCTGGAAGATAACCACGGAGGATGGCAGTGTTGATGAGCGGGGTGTGCGTTATGGCGAGAACCCCAATCAGGAGGCCGCTCTCTATGAACTGGTGAATGGCAATCTTACTCTGGGAGACTGTAAATTCATTGAGCCCGGCAATGGTCTGGTGAGTGCCATAAGCGATGAGAATATGCTTCAGGCCGGTAAACACCCCGGTAAAATCAATTTAACCGATATTGATAACGCCTTAAATATCATCAAATATATACCGGAGACTCCGGCGGCAGTTATTTTAAAGCATAATAATCCATGCGGGGCCTCTTTGGGAGATTCCTTGAGTATGGCTTATGAGCGGGCCAACCGGGCCGATCGTATTGCCGCCTTCGGCGGTTGTGTGGCGCTGAATCGAGCCTGCGATAAGGCTACGGCCATGGCGATCAGTAAGAATTATCTTGAGGTGGTAGTGGCTCCGGATTTTGAGGAGGGGGCGGTTGATATTTTAAAGAGCCGCAAAAATTTACGAATTGTCAAAATTCCCCGTATAGATCGGCTCCAGGATTATGAACATTTCCGCTATGTTGATTTTAAAAGCCTGATTGACGGCGGGATTATCGCCCAGCAGTCGGCCATTAACAGTATTCGTTCCGCGGCCGATTTAAAACCGGCGGTTACCACCTACAAAGGCAAAGAGTACAGGGTGGAGCGGGAGCCGGATCAGCGGGAGATTGACGATATGATTTTTGGCTGGGCCGTGGAGCACGGGGTCAGCTCTAACTCAGTACTTTATGTCAAAGATGGCTGTACGGTGGGGGTCGGCACTGGTGAGCAGGATAGAGTCGGGGTGGCCGAGATCGCCGTTCACAAGGCTTATATCAAATATGCCGATGCCCTTTGCTTTGACAAACACGGTATCCCCTATGGCGATTTATTACTGGCCGTGGAGAAGGGCAGCCGTAAACAGTCAGAGTTGGACGAAATTGATGAGCAGACCAAGGCCGATAAAGCTGGCTTAGTGGGTTCGGTGATGGTCTCTGACGCCTTTTTTCCCTTCCGGGATGGGGCGGATGTTGGAATCAGGCAGGGGGTGAGCGCCATTATCCAGGCCGGTGGTTCCATGCGTGATTTTGAGACCATTGAGGCCTGCAATGAGGCTGATGTGGCCATGAAATTCACCGGTCAGCGTTCCTTTAAACATTAATTCGGTGACTAAACGGGGGGGCGATATCAGTGCCTTGGGAGAGGTACTGAGTGGTTATGCCAAGCGCCGTAACTGGCAGCGTCAACTGGGTCTTAACCAGGTATTTCTCTTTTGGAATGAGGTGCTGGCCCCTGAAATAACCGCTCACGCCCGGCCCATGGTTATCAGAGGAGATACTCTGTGGCTTGAGGTCTCTGATCCGGTATGGGGCCAGCAGCTCCAATTTGAAACCAGAGCCATTCTCCAACGTCTGAATGGCCGTCTAACCGCCCTGTCCGGGGATGAATGTGAAAATTTACAACTGCGGGATATTCGTTTCAAGCTCTGCCATGGCCCCTGGCGGCCGACAGTTAAAACTGAGGAAGTCCTTCCGTCTCCGGGGCCGGTTGATGCTGCCCGTCAGGTTGAATTTAATCAGCTGACCGCCGGCATGGCGGACAAGGAAGTCAGGGATACCCTGCGGCGTCTGTGGTTGATTATGGAGTTGGGGAATATAAGGCGGAAGAGCGAGGCCGGGTAGGGCGCTTGCGCGCCTGGTCACTCATCTCTGGTGAAAAAATCAATGAGCTTAATAATAATTTTGTAAAATGGAATCTCTGCCGCCTCTCTTACCTGTTCGGCAAAGGTAGTGAACCAGGGGCGGAAATAGGTTTTTAAAAATTCCTGTTCTGCCTTTAACATGTCGTTGGCGGTAAGTAAACCCAAGAATTCTAACTCATTGACAATATGATCGGCCACCTCATAATCATCAGCCAGATCAAAGCCGTTTCGGCGGTAAAAATCTCTTACTTTATCGGTTGATTCGTTGAGCAGGGTACCTGACTCACTTAAATAAACGGAACCATAGGGTGAGGCGTAAACACCGCCCGCGGCACTGATGAAGAGGCGGGTATGCTCAACCTGGATAATCTCAAGATCATGGGATGAGGCTGGGTTAAAGCTCAGGGCTGCGGCTTCTTCCTGCCATTGGAGTGAGTGAAGAAGTTCTAAAAGTTGTTTCTTAAAGATCTCATTCAGCCATTCTGCTTCCGGATAGCGCATGGCCTGAGCTAAGAAACGATAAACGGCGCTTAATTGTTTGTTCTCGGTCATAGTTTTTTTAGTGTAGCCGGGAAAATCAACGTGATTAATGCCGTTGGCTCTGGCCGGCGCTATGATTTGAGGCTGGGCGGCGTCTTCTACCGGGAGATTCGTTGCGGCGTGGGCCGCCGCGGCTGTAGCGCTTGCCGGTCTGCCCCTTATTTTTTTTAGCGGCAGGTTTTCCTGTACCCTTGGGAGGAGTTTTTAATAACTCGTCATCGGGATAGACACATTTTAGTTTGTGGTCAATATATTTTTCAATATCCGGCAGATAAAAGGCCGCCTCTTCATCGGCAAAGCTGATGGCTGTGCCATGGTGGCCGGCCCGGCCGGTACGGCCGATGCGATGGACATAATCCTCCGGTTCATAGGGAAGAAAATAATTAAACACATGGCTGATTCCATCAATATGGATGCCTCGTCCCGCCACATCGGTGGCTATCAGCACCTTAATGTGGCCGTTTCTGAATCTCTCCAGTGTAGTCATTCTCTTTTTCTGAGCCACATCGCCAGAGAGCATATCGCAGCTTATATTATTGCGGGTCAGCCGTTCTGTAAGCCGTCTGGTTTCATCGCGGCGGTTGGTGAAGACCAGCACCTTGTCTAATTTATGGCCGACTATCATATTATATAGAATACTGTATTTTTCCTCAGCCGTGGCGAGATAGATAATCTGTTCTACGGTATCCACCGCGACATTCTCGGCCGCGACCTCAACCTTAATAGGATTTTTGCACCATTGGCTGGCGAGACGCTGAACGTCAGTGGTTATGGTGGCGGAGAACATCAGGGTCTGGCGCTTGTCCCTGGCTGGGGTGCTGTTAACAATGCGCCGGACATCGGGGATGAACCCCATATCCAGCATACGGTCTGCCTCATCAATAACCATGGTTTTCACGGCGCTGAGATCAACAATCCGGCGGCGTTGGAAATCAATGAGCCGTCCTGGAGTGGCGGCTAGAATGTCAATAGGCTGCCCTTCGATTTCCCGCTGCTGCTTTTCATAATCCATGCCGCCGAAGACGGCACCAATATTCAGGCGGCAGTATTTGGCCAGATCCTGTCCGTCTTTGGCAATCTGCATCACTAATTCTCTGGTGGGGGCAATTATCAACGCCCTTGGCACACCTTTCTGACGTTTGGCGTTCTTGTCGGCAAGCAGGGTACACATGATGGCAATCAGAAAGGCGGCCGACTTTCCGGTACCAGTTTGGGCCTGGCCGATGGCATCCGCCCCTTTCATGGTCTGGGCAATGGTCTCGGCCTGAATAGGGGTGCAGTATTGAAATCCGAGATCAGCAATGGCGTGCATAATCTCCGGGGGCAGATTGAGGTCATGGAAACGGGTCTTGCCTGGCTCTGATACTACCTCAAACTCTTTTATGTCCCATGGCGTGGTCTTGGCTTTGGGGGGTGTCTTGGGACGGCGATATTTTTTTTCAGCTGGTTTTTCAGCGGAATGTTTATTAGTTTTAACCTGCTTGTCCGCCGTTTTCTGAGGGGCCGCGCTGGGCTCTTCCTCGTCTAACGGCACGGCGGGCGGGGCAGAGGGGCGTTTGGCGCTGCCGGTGCTTAATTTAACCCGCATTAATTTAAAAAGTCTTTTTATCATTATTAGTCCATATGGGATGAAGGAGGAATGCCGGAAACAGAGAATTTGTCGCTTCGTAACAGTGTTTAATAACATTTAAAAGCTCAAGGGGCAATCGAATGCTATAATTATTCCTGATCGGGGGGCGGCGGGCGGCGTATTTTACTGATAACCATCTGCAGGACATATATAATCCAGGCACAGAGCCAGATTACCGCTCCGAGACGCCAGTTTATAAAAGGGGTTACAATGAGGATAATAAGAATTATCCAGGCGCTGAATTTACGAATTGTCATAGTAGTTCAAGCCGGAAGCGGCCTATGGTAGAGCCCTTACAAAGGGCGGTTAATGTTCTTTACCGTATGTTACTGTTATATCGGCCGCTAAAAGATAATGTGAAATTTTTTTATTTATGAGGTATCTTCTGCC
>CAZZJP010000061.1:0-10175 GCA_964654555.1 uncultured Desulfobulbia bacterium | reverse complement strand
AGAAAAATTAAAAGAGAAAAATCAGCCTGAAAATCTTAGAAAACAGGCACATCACGCAATTGCCCTTTTCCGTGAAATGGAACACTGCCCCGGCCGGAAAACCCACAATGAAACCATCAAGGTTAGTGATACGACAGCAGCGTGCGTTTCGTCTAAAACATCTTTTCCGCATGCTAAAGAAAACAAAGAAAACCTGATTAGTCAAGTAGTTCCCCCTGACTATATTTACTCTGACCCTGCCGCAACCCCCTCCCAAGCCGGTAAAATAGTTCCCCGCGCAAGTATGGAGTTCAAGCAAAGCGGTGCTGATTGGACTGAGGTCTTTAGTAAATTAAAAAATGCCATTAAGATGCGGCATTATTCTCCCAAGACCTTAAAAGCTTATTCCGGCTGGCTCCGTCAATTCCAGGCTTACACTAAAAGTAAAGATCCTCGCCTGCTATCGGTCGATGATGTAAAGGCCTTTTTAACCTGGCTGGCTGTTAAGCGGGGCGTCTCCGCGTCCAGTCAGAATCAGGCCTTTAACGCCCTGCTGTTTTTGTTCCGCAATGTTTTTGGTAAAGAGTTCGGCAAGGGGAGGACATTAGGGACGTCCATGATTTCATGCGTTTTAATTAGTTAATAATAATTATATTGTAAGCGATCACAGGGCACCGGATCTGCTTCGTTATCGGGCTGCTCACGTACTGATGTATGCGCTTCACAGCCCGATGCCTCACAAATCCGCCCCTGTAATCAATTACATTATATTAGTAGTAAAGCATAATATCATAGACGTCCCCCATTTGCTTTGTTGGATAAGCCCGGCACCTGGTACAACCATTGCTATTAGAAGACATCTTTTAAAATGCGAATATAAGCGGAAAGGCCTCAACATATCATACGGTTAGACCAGATCCTGACTAATTGTGACAACACAACATTTGGGGCATGGTGTTTTGTCTCCGCGCAGCGGCTTCGTCCAACACCAGAATTAACCTGCCAACCCGGAGCATGACGCAATGTTTGGTGAAACTCTAAAAATTGTGCGTACCGTGCGTACCCGTAGGTCAGGTGTCTTTTGTCTGCTGAATGGCGGAGAGGGTGGGAGTCGAACCCACGGAACCCGCAAAGGTTCACCGCATTTCGAGTGCGGCCCATTCGGCCACTCTGGCACCTCTCCTAACTTCTTCGTGAACGGAAAAAAGTCTTTAATAAGGCTCCACATTCAACGGCCATCACTCCTGTTTCAACTTTTATTTTATGGTTAAGAAGATTATCACGGCCGATTTGACAGCGGCTCTCCACGGCCCCGGTTTTTTGATCATGGGCCGCAAAAACCAAGCGGGCGACGCGGGCCTGAATCAGGGCTCCAAAACACATGATACAGGGTTCAAGGGTAACATAAATCGTTGTATCAAGCAGTCGATAGTTTTTTAAGCACTGCCCGGCCCGCCGTAGGACTAAAATCTCGGCATGGGCGCTGGGATCATGAAAACCGATAACTGAATTTCCGGCCTGAGCCAGCACCGTGCCATCGGCAGCGCTAAGAACCGCCCCAACCGGCACCTCACCACGTTCGGCGGCTCGTAACGCTTCGCCGTAAGCCAGCCGCATATAGTTTAGAGAGGAGTTAGTCAGGAACCTGCCTCCTCTTGACGCCTTAATTTATTAGCATAATTGGCCGCATACCAGCCTGCCACGCAGCCATCACCCACGGCCTTGGCCATCTGGTAGGGGGGGCCAGCTATATCACCAGCGGCATATATCCCCTGAATATTGGTTTCCATCCGTTTATTGATCTCAATATGGCTCATGGTTTCCATATCGAGGCCGACCCCGACATTTACCGCCAGTTCCAGGGCTCCCTTGGCCCCCAACTCAATAAAAACCCCCTCCAGCTCCAGTTTACTACCATCAGTCAAAAGCAAAGATTCGACAGCGTTATTACCGACAATTTCCTTTACCGAGGTCTCCATCACCTGCACGGCGCTCGCGGTGAGCTTGGCTGCCAAATCATGGGCCAGGTCAAGTTTATCGGCAAGCAGGAAAACTTCAGAGGCATAATTAAGCAGAGTCAATGCCCCGTCGGCCGCCGCACTGCCATTGCCCACTACTGCCACCCTGGCCCGGCGAAAAAAATTGGCGTCACAATCAACACAGTAACTCACCCCGCGGCCGGCAAATTCCTTCTCGCCCGCTACTCGGAGCTTTTTACGCGAGGTGCCGGTGGCGAGAACTACGGAGCGGGCCAGAAACTCATCGCTCTCGGTACGGACAAAGAATAAATTATCCCTTTGTTCAAGGCTCAGAACATCCTCATTAATTATATCAGCCCCGAAACTACGGGCCTGCTCCCTGGCAACTGCAAGGAGGTCACCTCCGGCACTGACCCCGCTGACACAAAGATAATTTTCAACATGAGCCTCATATAAACTGCTGGCCTCAATCCGGCCAAAAACCTTTACTCCGGCCTTTTTACGAACGGCATGGACGGCGGCTTGCAAACCAGCAGGACCGGCACCGATGATAAGCACATCAATTATATTTTTACTCATAAAGTTCACCTGTTATTCAATCGTAACAATCAAACCGCAACAAAGGGAAATTCGGGATCGTCGATAAGTTTTACGAGACGCTGTTTCTTGCCAGTTTTACAGGCATGAAAATCAACAAGAGACTCAATTATCTCCAGCACCTTCTCTTCATCTACCCCAGCGGCAATACGTCGTCCGACCTTTGGCTTAGGGCCGCCTTTCCCGCCAGCATAAACCTCAAAGCCATTTCTGACGGCCCGAACCCCGATATCAGTGGTAAGGGGGTTTGAACAGGAAGCAGGACAGGCCGAGACGGCAATTTTAAATTTTGGTTTTACATTGGTTCGGTTTTTAAAACGCTCCAGGATACGATTAGAAAATTCCTGGGTATTTACCATACCCAGCTGGCAATACTGACTGCCCACGCAGATACGGGGCAGGGGAAATTTTCCCGGCCCTTTCAACTCCGCCCCGGCATCAATAAGCACCTTCTTGATTGCCTCCTCATTTTCATCTTTGACATCTAAAAGGCGGATATTCTGCGCGGTAGATAAATAAATACCGAGATTATAACGTTCAGCCAGATTATGAACCACGGTTAGCAGCCCAGCTGGCAGTAAACCAGCCGGCAGCAGAATGGTAATACTTTTTTTGAGCTTTTTCTTATTCATAACTTTTCCCAATGATTGAATTTATGTAACTCTTCAGCTAAGACGGATAAACCGCCCAGAACCAAGTGCTGTATAGTTCTGGCAACCCTTGACTTTAGCAGTTACCATTTTATTTAAGATAAAATGATCATATTACTTTAATTTTTTCTCACAATCAATTATTTTACTAAATTCGTTTTTTAGATTTTTTAGATTTTTTAGACTTTTAGTGATCGTTGCTAAGCACGAGACATAACATAACTAAATTAATTTAAGCATTCATTTAATATAAGGAGATAGAAATGGCGAGGGCACATAATCCATACGGAGCCGCGGAAAGGGCTGCCAAAGCGATTGATCGAGATCGGGAGAGAGAACGAAAATTCATGCTGCAGGCATGTTTCCGTCATGCTGATGACCTGGCGATCAAATTAGTTCAGCACCTCCTTGATGATCATATTATTGAAACCAATTCAGAACGAATCATCAGAGAAATATTAAGTAAACTTTTGAGCCGAATGGCCGATATGGACGAGTTTGATATCCAGTTCAAAACCGCTCCCATTCGAACCATAGTGCCGGATCCAAACATTATCAGTCTTTACCTTACCCAATATGTCATTGAAGATTTAATTAACAACCCGGCTATTCTTGATATTTTCGGCGATGATATGGATATATATAAAGCAGTTGATTCCGTAATGCACAGCATTCGGCCCCCTGCCTGATCCGGATGAGCGAAGAACATCCCCGGGCAATGCCCTGTCTGCTTTTTGCCGACAGCAATGGAAAGATATATGATTTCCCGGAACTAGAAATGGCCGGCCGCAGTGCTTACCAGTTTCAAGCTCCCCGTTTAGACCAGCTTATTCCCATGCCGGAGGGTAGCGAACTCTTTGTCCTGCCGCACCGTTATCCAGTGGGATTTAGCCCGAACAACGGAGAAGCCCTTAAATTAAAAGATAATCCCTTTGCCGCCGGTGATATACAGGCAGTTGCGGCCTTTATATCACCGGCTCACACCCTTAACCATCTCACCGCCTTTGAAAAGGATAACAGCTCCCCAGCCCCTCTGCCCCTCTTCGCCTACAGTGCTGTGGGCTGGTATGACGATAGATTCTGGGTCAGCGCCTTTCGCAGCGATACCAGCAGGCGCCAAGATATATGCCGTTTTGATCCGGACAGAATTGAACGGCAAACAGTAAAATCCCTGCGCCAACATCCAGACAACCGCCTGATCCAGCATCTTGGCAAATGCAGCCTGACCTACAGCTGTCCAGCCGCCAAGAACTTTTTTCTGGAACGAGATGAGGCCCCCCTTCCCTGCTCACCGGTCTGTAACGCCCGCTGTCTGGGGTGTATATCACTCCAGCCCTCCGGTTGCTGCCCCTCAACTCAGGAAAGGATAAAATTTGTTCCCAGCCCGGCAGAGATTGCCAGTATAGCGGCCAGCCATCTCCAGAAAGTCAAGTCGCACGGGGTGGTGAGTTTTGGCCAAGGCTGTGAAGGTGAGCCGTTGCTCCAGGCAGATACCATTGTTCAAGCCATCAAAATGATCCGTCGACAGACCGGAAACGGCACCATCAACTTAAATACCAATGCCAGCCGCCCTGAGGCCGTAGCCCGCCTCGCTGAAGCCGGTCTTGACAGCATGCGGGCCAGTATAAACAGCGCCCGCCTTGAGGTTCACCAGCGTTATTACCGGCCCAAAGATTTTAATCTTGATTCTGTCGGCCAATCCATTAAGGAAATGAAAAAACGGGGCCGTTTCGTATCCCTTAATTATTTTATATTCCCCGGAGTTACTGACTGCCCAGAGGAGTTTAAGGCCTTATGCCGCTTCATTGACGCCTGTGGCCCTGATTTCATTCAACTCCGCAACCTTAATATGGATCCTGACTGGTACCTTGAGGGCATTAAACATCCAACAGACAGCAGGGCCATGGGCATCAAAAAATGGCTCACAGAGCTGAAAAGCCGATATCCGGCTCTTGGCTTTGGTTATTTCAACCCCCCTGTAGACACCTAAGAAGAAAAATTTGCAATTTTCAAATTAAGCGGCTATACATACTGCTACAAAGTAGCATACCAGTGCCTGACATTTATTAATTTACTACAATCAACTTGGTAATTATTATGCAGAAAAATACCATCCGTCTTCATGACTCTCTTAAACATTACACCTTTGACCAAGATAAGGTATGCAGCCCAATGGAGACCGTTAAACGTTTTAAAGAACGGTTGCAGGAAGTTAACCTTGATATTCTCAAGGAGGTAAAGCGAATTGACAGCGGCCGCCTTGATATTCCAGTCTACTTCAGCGTCTGCGGCAATGATGCCCGGAATATAATCGGCACCAAAAAACAGATGGGTAAAGGCAGCACCCCGGAGCAATCAGAGGCCAGCGCCTGTATGGAATTGGCCGAACGTTTCAGCTTTTTCAGCTTCATAAAGAATCCGGCCAATTTCATTACCGCCACCTATGAGGAGATCAAGGCCTCCGGTCATCCTCTAATGCCTCTCGAACGGCTTTTGCAATCCGTTCATGACGAGCATATGGACGTCGGCACCTTGAGTAAATTACTGGCCAACATCCCCATTCAATGGGTATGGGCTCACAATCTTACCAGAACTGAAGATGTCCTGGTACCATTCAGCTGGTTCTTCGCCATTAATGAATTTAACGGCCCTTCGGCTGGTAATTCATACGAGGAGGCCATCAGCCAGGGGATTTGTGAAATTGTCGAGCGCCATGTCTGCGCCCTTGTTACCCGTGACCGCATCAAAGCTCCAGCCATCAACCTGGATACCATTAGTGACAAGGTGGCCGGCCAGTTACTGGCCAAATTCACCCGCAACGGTATCAGTGTCTATCTAAATGATTTCACGCTTGATACCGGTATTCCTACCATTGGAGCAATGGCCATCGACCAGGGGACATTCCCCAAAACCAGCGAGATTGTCTATACCGCCGGAACCACCCCTAACCCGGCAAAGGCCCTTATTCGAGCCCTCACCGAGGTGGCGCAGCTCGCTGGTGACTTTCATACCAAAGCCAATTATGTGGCCAGCGGTCTGCCCAAACCAGGCAGCCTGGCAGAGATAGATTATATTGTCAATCCCGGCAAAAGCATTGATCTGGACGATATGCCGGATATATCCGACAATAACATGAGAACGGAGGTGGAGAACATGACCGCCTCCCTTCAGCGTCTTGGCATGGAAGTTTTTATTATGAACACCAGGCATGAGCGCCTGCAAATTCCCGCTATCTACACCATCATCCCGGGGGCACATTTCCGGGAGAGATCAATGATAAATGATGCTGGTCTTTTTGCCGCCAAACTGGTGACCGAACGGGCATCATCTCCCGAAGCGGCCAACGAACAACTCTCTAAAATGCGGGAGTTTCTGCCCCAGGCCTATTATCTGGAATTCTATCTCGGCCGCAATCTGCACGATATGGGCCGTCAGGATGAGGCCATGGAGCATCTGAACAAGGCCCTGGAGTTGGATCCTCAAGCTGAGGATATTCCCTATATCTATTCATACATGGGAAGCTGTTATAAAGACCAGGAGAGGTTCGATGAGGCGGCCAATGTTCTGCATAAAGGTTTGAATCACGACGAAGAGAGACCTGACATCCATAATCTATTGGGAGTCTGTTGCTATAAAAAGGATGATTTCAAGCAAGCTATAAAGCACTTCCATCGAGCGGTGGAATTAAATCCGGCCTCGGCCATGGATTATGCCAATCTTGGAATTAACTATCAGAAAGTAGATGATGTGGAGCAGGCCGTAAAATATTTTGAACTGGCCCTGTCCATGGATCCGGATATAGACTTTGCCCGTGAAGAGCTGGCGCAAATATTATCTCGGAGTTAACAGCAGAGAGCCTTGCTCATTGTTCAAATTCATCTTAAAACGTTTAAGGTAATTTAATCCCAGCAGTCCCATACCCGGCTGGCCAGGAATATCCATCACCAGGGCCGGGATATCATGCTCCACCCAGCCGTCTATCTCCAGGGTATCAATCATCACCCGAGTGGCGGAGACCATCCCGCCGGCGGTGGAAACGTCCTGACTGCTGCCATGATAATCAGAGATTATTTTAAGGCCCAGGGCATCGGCCGTGTCGGAAGGAATTGTAACCATGGAAGCGCCGGTGTCCACCATAAACTTCTGATTCATTCCGGCATTCAGTAGAGCCGTAACCGGAATAGTACTGGAACCGGGCTGAAAATGGATAACAATTTTACCGTCCTCCCCCTTCATATCCGAGATACGACGGCCCAAGAGGTCAACTTTATCCTGCAGGGCGGCGGGATATCCACGGTTGTAAAGCAGAGTTTCCGCCTCCTGCCAATTACCAGCTGCCAGCAATAATTCGACGCCAAGAAGATGCAGAGACGGATCTTTTGGATAAAAATCAGCGGCTTTGCGCCAGACAGTCATCCCCTCTTTAACGGCCCGCACCGTTACCAGCGATTGCAACCATTCTCTGTATAATTTGATATGCATGACATTAAGAGCCGGAACATTATGTCCCCCGGCCTGCACAATATCACGGCCGGTATTCTCAATAAGGGATGTTGCGGCCTCAAAGCCGCTAACCGCGGTCACTGCCGGTACAATATCCATGAGGAGATTTATGTCAGCTGCCCGGCGCAGGGTATCGGCATTTAAGATCCGCACGACTGCAGCGCCATGTCCAGCCTTTATCGCCCGGCGGCTCAAGCGCCGCATAAGTTTTGTAATCTCCGCAGGCCGCAAGTAGTCAGGGGTATCGGTCAGGCTTAAATGTGGTTTTGTCTGCCAGGCAGCAGCGAGAGCGGCTAATTGCCTTAGACTTGAATTTTCCTTCCGGGCCAAAGCCTTTGAAAATTGTTCTTCCCGACCGCCAGCAAAGGTCTGATTATAAAAATCATCCACTGTACTGTTATTGCTTAGAGACCCACCCGGCCCGCCCACCCACATATAGGCGTTGCTGAGCCAGGGGCCGAAACTCCAGCCGACAATACAGCCGTTCTGGACAAAAATACCCGCCTCGGGTTTCCGCTTATTAACAAATGAACAAACCACAAAATTACCCGCCGGCTTACCGGGGATTAATTTAATATCCCTCTTTGCCCCTGTGCCAGTCAGCCGAAACCAGTCAACCGGTAGACTGGCATCCCAGGCCCGTAAGGCGGGGCCTGACAACGAGGCCTTTAGATCAACATGCCACATGCCGACATTGCTCCCAGCCCTCCACAGCCCGTAATTGACAACATATTGCCCCCCGGAGTCAGCACTGAACAACCATTTTTTACCCCCGATACAGGCGCGGCCCGGTAAGGCCAGCCATCCCTCACCAGTTACAGCGCTGCGTATCTTGGAGACCATATGCCCCCATGGATCAATCACCGATAACCAACCGGTAATTACCACCTGATCATTAACGGCGGTCTTTTTTATAACGGCTGGAGAGGTCTTTTTTGCAGCGGCCTTCTGTTGATGCTCCAAGGCAGCCCGCTGGTCACGCTCTAACTCCAACCTCTTAAGCCTTTTTTTAGCAGTAATCCCTTCTACCGCCGAGCTGGAAAGCGCCTGTTTGTTATCAGCACCAGCCGGGAATATTACCTTGTGAAAGGTATAAGACAGAGCAAGCGCCCAACCGAGGAGAATCACCAGAATGATGAATATTTTTCGTTTACCATAACGGTCTCCACTTCGGCGCAAACGCAAGGGGGCACCGCATTTTACACAGTGAGTGGCCAGGGCCTTATTTTCCGTTCTACAGCGCAGACATTGCATGGTATTTACATAATAAGGAAAGCCGCTTTAAAGGGGGAAAACATTGAGGGCCTGGAAGAAAATCTAACAGCAAAATAGATATAAATATAAAGTTAAATAAAATAGGCGCTCAAAACATCAACGATAATTTATTTATCTAAATGAATCGGACAGTTACGAGCGTTATTACAAAAGATAGAGCTTTTAATTGAGGGGAATTTGATATAGAGGCCGCGTATAAGGGATATATTTCGGGGTTCTGGGCCGGGAATAAAGGAAAATCATCGAAATAGTTTATTATCATTCGCCACCTTCCGGATCAATTCCCGGTAATCATTGGCCCCATTGGAGCCGGGGGCAAACTCATATATAGTCTGACCATAGGCCGGCGCCTCAGACAGCCTGACGTTATATCTTATTGGTTCGCAGACATTATTCCCATACAGGTTCTGTAACTTTCCCAAAATACTCAATGATTTGCCCACCCTTTTATCTAAAAAAGTAGGCAGAATATATTTCAATGATACGTTCGGGCGATATTTCTGGATGGAGGCAATACTCTTCAGGAATTCAATGAGACCTTGAATAGACATAACTTCGAGAGAAACAGGCACCAATACCTCGGTAACATAAAAGAGAATATTAACCGTTAATGGATCCCAGCCCGGCGAGGTATCCACTATCACATAATCAAACTGTTTATCTATACCGCCCAGGGCCTCAGACAGGGTTAACTCACCGCCAAAATCCTTCCGGCCGATAAGCCTTTTTACCCCGGCAAGAGACTTGCCGCCGGCCAGTAGCCATAAGCGCTCTCTGGCCTGAAGCATGGTTACTTCAGGCTCCAATTCACCCATTACCAATTCAGTTAAACCGGCCTTGGGATTCACTCCGAGCATATAACCGGCCTGCCCCTGGGTATCAGTATCTACCAGCAGCACTTTAAAACCGGCAAGAGCGAGACCTGTAGCCAGATTAACGGCAGTAGTTGTCTTACCCACCCCGCCCTTACTTAAAGAAACGCTGATTTTACGTGGTGATTTTTCTTCATCACGAACCGTATCGTCGATTACCAGGGTTTCACCAGCCTTAGGCAAAGAAAAATGTTTACCGCAAAATTTACATTTTGCTCTGGTAACATTGGCCGGGATCATCCGTTCATCAATATTATGTTTTTTTTTGCAATTAGGGCAGATAATTACCATTAGTTACTCCATAATTATAATTATGGCCT
>CAZZJP010000060.1:0-10254 GCA_964654555.1 uncultured Desulfobulbia bacterium | reverse complement strand
TGCATGGCAAAACCCTGGGGCCCTTCGATAATTTTCGGAGCAGGAAAAGCGGCAAGACCTTCACGGCCTCGGTAAAGCTTACCAACAACAAGGTAGAATTCATCTTTGCTAACGATACCGCCAATCTTGACTTGGAGAGCATTACCAGCACCTCACCGTTGGGAATATCACCCATAGACCATAGCGAGGTCTTTGAAACCCCAGGCGCCTATATGTCCAGATCGGCCCTGGAAGGTGATGATAAAAACGGCCTCAAAATAAGCAAAATTATTCTCTCTCACAAAATTGAAGTCCACCATATTCAGCAGCTCTTGGATCAGGGCCGCACCGAGCTCATCAAGGGCTTTATATCCAAGAAGAAAAGGCCCTTTGATGCCTTTTTAGTCTTGGATAAAAAGGGTAAAATCAGCTGGGAGTTCCCACCCCGCAAGCCGCGTCGTAAAAAATAAAGGAGAATGAGGCGGGGTAATAACGACGAATCTGCCCCCCATTTAGATCCATTATAGTCAGCCAAACCTTAAAAAAACACAAAGACAACTTACCGAAATAACATGCCTGCTAGTACATATAATTTTATCTATGATGATTTTGGTTCCACCCAGGCCATTGAAATCAGGGCCAGGGGAATAGGAATCCAGATTAATAATTACATCAACAAGGGCAGCGCCTTCAGCCGCTGGGAACGCCGGGAATTCAACCTTGAGGGCCTGCTGCCTCCAGCGGTAAGAACAATCAGTCAACAGCTTAAAAACAGTATCAGCGTCTTAAATAACAAGACTAGCGATCTGGAAAAATTTATCTATGTGCGTTCCCTTTTTGACCGCAACGTGACCCTGGCCCATGCCCTGATAAGTTCCGATATCAAACGGCTCATGGGTATTATCTATACCCCGACAGTGGGGCTTGCCTGCCAGCATTACTCGTCAATGTTCAGGAAGGCCAACGGCCTGCATTTCTATCCCGGTAATATTGATCAGGCGGAGGATATCCTGAGCCATTACGGTCATCGTGACATCAGGGTAGCCGTGGTCACCGATAACCAGGGGATTTTGGGAATCGGCGATCAGGGCGCCGGGGGCATCGCCATCTGCCTTGGAAAACTAATGCTTTACACCCAGGGCGGCGGTATCGCCCCCTGGCATTGCCTGCCCATCTCGCTTGACGTGGGAACCGACAACCATGAGCTCATTGCCGACGAAAATTATCTCGGCTGGCGCCATACCCGTTTAAAGGGAGACGAATATATAGATTTTGTCCAACGTTTCGCCAAGGCCTTCAAAACGGTTTATCCCAAGGCAATTTGCCAATGGGAAGATTTCTCAAAGCAAAACGCCTTTGCCATTCGTGACGCCTATCTCCATGATCTCATCTCCTTTAACGATGATATTCAAGGTACCGGGGCAGTAAATCTCGCGGCTATCATAACCGCCATGCGGATTAAGGAGGAGAGACTAACTAAGCAGAACTTTTTAATTTACGGGGCGGGAGCCGGCGGCATAGGTATTGCCGAGCAGTTACACGCCGCGCTCATGGAAGAGGGGCTTAAAGACCTTGAGGCCCGAAACAAAATTTTCACCTTAGACAGCCGCGGGCTGATTACCTCAGACAGAAAACCTGAGCCTTACAAACAAAAATTTGCCAAAGATCCCCAAGAGTTAGAGTGGTATAACTCAAATGAAGACGGCTGGTTATTAAACGTAATCAGGCAGGCCGGGATCAGTGTACTGGTGGGAACTTCGGGGCAGCATGGCGCCTTCACCAAGGAGGTGGTGCAAGCCATGTTAAATAATCACAAGCGGCCCGTAATCATGCCTCTCAGCAACCCCACCGCCAAGGCCGAGGCGACGCCTGAGGAAATTTACCAATGGAGCGCCGGGCAGGCCCTGACCGCCACCGGCAGTCCTTTCCCGGATATCAAGACATCCAGTGGATGCATCAGGGTTGGACAATGCAATAATGTGTTAATTTTCCCCGGCCTGGGCCTGGGCACAATTGCCTCAGGGGCGCGTGAGGTTCGTCCCGCCTTTTTCACCGCCGCCGCCCGCGCCGTGGCCGGTATGGTCAGTAAGAGAGACCGCGGGCTGGGAATCCTAACTCCGGATGTCAGTAATCTTCGGGAAATCAGTCTGCGGGTCGCCAGGGCCGTGGGCCGGGCCGCCATTCGCGAAACAGTCAGCGGCTCCTGTGCCTACAGCAGGTTCCAGCACCATAATGATCCGGAACAACTGGATATATTAATAGAAAATATGCGCTGGCAGCCTCAGTATTTACCCCTGACCTCCAAGCAGAATACGGCGACAGAGAGAGGAGCAGTCGAAAGAACTAAAGACCGGTAATAGCCGCCACAGGCTTAATACCAGGATGATTGTCAAACCCATTCAAATCAAATAGTTAAAGTTAAAAGGGAGGGAAGAATGTCTAATAAAAGAGTCAGGGTCGCAGTAACTGGCGCGGCCGGGCAGATAGGATATGCCGCAATATTCAGAATCGCCTCGGGGCAGATGTTCGGAACAGAAACGGATGTCGAATTGCAGCTTTTGGAGCTTCCCCAGGCCCTTGGAACACTAAAAGGGGTAAAGATGGAGCTGGATGACTGCGCTTTCCCGCTTTTGAAAAACATTGTCTGCACCGACCAAATGGAGACCGCCTTCTCGGGCGCTGACTGGATTATTGCCATTGGCTCAGTCCCCCGTAAACAGGGAATGGAGCGTAGTGATCTCCTGCAGGTCAACGGCGGTATCTTCGGCCCCCTTGGCAAGGCCATGGCCAAGTACGCGGCGGCGGACTGCCGTCTGTTTGTGGTAGGTAATCCCTGTAATACCAACTGTCTAATCGCCATGCAGAGTTCAGGCCTGCCCAAGGATCGTTTTTTCTCCATGACCAGATTAGACGAAAACAGATCAAGAACCCAATTGGCCCGTAAGGCCGGTGTTGATGTAACTGAAGTCAAGAAAATGACCATCTGGGGAAACCACTCCGCGACGCAATTTCCGGATTTTGCCAATGCCGAGATTTCCGGCCGGCCAGCAGCAGAGGTCATCAAAGACATGAACTGGCTCCAGGAAGAATTTATAACAACCATCCAGCAACGCGGAGCCGCGGTTATCAAGGCCCGCGGGGCATCTTCCGCTGCCTCTGCCGCCAACGCCTGTATTCAAAGTATCTACAGCCTCAACCACGACACTCCAGATGGAGAGAGTTTTTCAGTCAGTCTGCATTCAAATGGCGAATACGGGGTGGATAAAGGGCTTATATTCTCTTTCCCATGCCGGGTGGAAAACGGTATACTCCAGGTCGTTAAAGGGCTGCAACAGGGTAAATTCGGCAAGGAAAAATTTGATGCCACCTTGGAAGAACTACGGAAGGAACGTGATACCGTTTTGGAACTTGGCTTGCTATAAGATTATCCAGTGGGTAAAGAGGAAAAGGGGCTCCAGCCATCACGGCTGGGGCCTTTCTAACAGGAGAGCAATTTTTCTTTTGCAATCAAATAAACAGGTTATCTCTTGATCGGGAATAGCTGTAATTTCAGTAACTATTCAGCAGCCCCCCATCTTCGCCCATTCGGAGTCTTCGCTTACCTAGGCCTTCTCGAATACCAAAGTATGCTTCGAAGTCCTAAGAGCACTGCTGAACAGTTACGCTCTGGGGTTATTGTTACTTCTTATGCACCACGCTGAATAGTTACTAATTTCCAAAGATTACATGGCTCCACCAAAACTTGAATCATTTATTATTCTTTAAATATTGCAGACGATTCAGGCCGTTTAAATAGGCCTTAGCCGCCGCCGTTACTATATCAGGATCAGCCCCCTTACCCAGAACTACTGTACCATTATCCTCTATACGCACCATAACCTCGCCCTGGGCGTCAGTACCGCCGGTAATGGAACTCACCGCAAAATAAAGGAGCTTACTGCTGGTTCCAGTGAGCTGGGCTATGGCCCGAAAGGTGGCATCAATAGGGCCCACTCCGAGAGCGCAGCCCTTGGCCTCCTGGCCGTTCACCCTCATCAGCACCGCAGAGGTGGGCAGGGTCTTGCTGCCGCTCATGGCGCCCAGAGACAAGAGCTCATAGCTCACCGGCACCCGCAGCACCTCATCCATGAGAATGGCCTCGAGATCCTCGTCAAACATCTCCTTCTTGACATCCGCCACCGCCTTGAAACGCTCAAGCACCCGGATCAGTTCCTCATCATTCACGGTATAGCCCATGGCCTTAATCTTGTCATGCAGGGCATGACGGCCGGAGTGCTTGCCCAGAACCAGATTATTCTGATTAAGCCCGATATCGCAGGGGTTCATAATCTCGTAGGTGGTTCGTTCTTTCAGCACACCATCCTGGTGGATACCAGATTCATGGGCAAAGGCGTTAGCCCCGACAATGGCCTTATTGGGCTGCACCCGCATCCCGGTTATGGTACTCACCATCCGGCTGGTAGCGCTGATCTGCTCCGTTACCACCTCCGTGACGGCATTCAGGAGGTCGGCCCTGGTCCGCAGGGCCATGACAACCTCCTCCATGGCCGTATTGCCGGCTCGTTCGCCAATGCCATTTATTGTACACTCAACCTGGCGGGCACCCGCCTGCACTGCTGCCAGAGAATTAGCGGTGGCCAATCCTAGATCATTATGGCAGTGGACACTCACCCTGGCCCGGTTAATACTCGGAATATGCTCCATGAGATAACGAATCTTGGCCCCGAACTCCTCAGGCATGGCATAACCAGTGGTATCGGGAAAATTCAGTGTAACCGCCCCAGCCTTGATAACCTCCTCAAATACCTGGCAGACAAAATCCAGGTCACTGCGCGAGGCATCCTCGGCCGAAAACTCAATATTAGGGGTATACTGAGCGGCGTGCCGCACCGAGGCCACCGCCAGTTCAAGCACCTGCTCCCGGCTCATCTTCAGCTTATGGATCATATGAATTTCTGAAGTAGCCAGAAAGACATGAATACGGGGATTCTCGCCATTTTTCAAGGCCTCCCAGGCGGTATCAATATCCCGCTCATGGCAGCGGGCCAGGCCGGCCACCTGAATTCCCCGGATATTATCAGCGATGTTCTTGACGCATTCAAAATCGCCCTTAGAGGCCACCGGGAAACCAGCCTCAATAATATCAACATTCATTTTCACAAACTGCTGAGCCAGACGGAACTTCTCCTGCATATTCATACTGGCGCCTGGTGACTGCTCACCATCCCGCAGTGTGGTATCAAAAATAAATATTTTATCCATAGCTTTGCCTCTGCCCTCAGTGCCAAATGAAGAGGGCGTGTTCCATGGCCGCTTAATCCATACCTTTTACGGATTCAAGGGGGATCATGTTGTTTCTTTACAGACCCTAAATGGGGAAATACCCCAGCACCGTCTCACCGCCTCGAACCTTCTGGCCATTACGAACCTCTATCTGCACCTTATTGGGGAGATAGACATCCACCCGTGAACCGAAACGGATAAGTCCGAAGCGCTGGCCAATTTTAAAGACATCACCCTTCTCCGCCCAGCAGACAATACGCCGGGCAATGAGACCGGCCATCTGAACAAAGGCAAATTTCTGGCCCTCAGCACTCTCCATAATCACGGCACAGGTTTCGTTCTCCAAACCAGCCCGATCGGAATTGGCGGAATAAAAACGGCCGGGATGGTATTGAATATCAAGCACCTGACCTGGAAAGGGTATCCGATTAACGTGAACATTAAAGACATTCATAAAAATACTGATTTTATAGACGTGTTCATTGGTAAATTTATCATCAAAGACCTCTTCAATGGCAATTACCTTGCCATCGGCGGGTGAGACAATGGCATCAGCGGCAGTGGGAGCCACCCTGACCGGATCCCGGAAAAAATACAGCACAAAAACAGTAACAGCAAGAGAAATCAGGGAGACTATATCATAGTCAAGCAGAGCCGCAATGACTGTTATCAGAACCGCCAGGCCAATAAAGGGATAGCCCTCCAGCGCCACTGGGATTTTAACATTCTTCATAAATATCCACCCATTACGTAACTATTCAGCAATGCCCCATTACAATAAATAAAAGCACTACTTTGACAAGCAGTGCTTACATAGAGCCGGATACTATGGCCGGTTCTTTATCGATAGATAACTGTTGACCTTGCCCCGCCATTATCACGCCTGTCAAAATAATTATATTATGGTGAGTTAAGCAGGTTTAGGCGAACCAGAGCAGTTAGATCAGGAGATACTATTTGAATAATACCAGTAACTCACTTATTTATGCCCCCTAGTCATGGCCACGGCTCCGGTACGAACAATTTCCTGAATACCAATGGGCCGCAGAATATCAATAATGGCCTGCACCTTACTGACACTTCCCGTCACCTCAATGGAATAACTTTTGGGACAGACATCAACCACCTTGCCCCGAAATATATCAATGGTTCGCAAAACCTCGGCCCTGGTGGAAGACTCTGCCTTCACCCGAATAAGGGCCATCTCTCGTTCCACATACTCATGTTCACTCATATCCGTTACCTTGATAACATCAATGAGTTTATGGAGCTGCTTGGTGATCTGCTCAACAATGGCCTCATCACCGGTGGTAACCAAGGTCAGACATGAGACCTCTTTTTCGATGGTGGGAGCTACTGAGAGGCTTTCAATATTAAAGCCACGGCCACTGAACAAGCCAGTTACCCGTGACAGGACACCAGGCTTATTTTGCAATAATACCGATAACGTATGTCGCCGCATTGTCATATCCTATTCGTTTTTAATGTTCGCCTTGAGCTGGTAAACATTTTCTATAATAAATGGGTAACGGTTCAGCCACATCTGAGACGCATCTGAGCAGTTACGGTTCATAGTTTTGGGCAGTTTTTGATCCTTATCTAAGTAGTTAAAATTACCCGTTAATCAATCAGCTGTTAAACCAGCAGCATCTCGGTAGTCGCCTTACCGGCAGGCACCATGGGGTAGACTCCCTCTTCCCGTTTAATAACAAAATCCATAATAACGGTATTATCGGTAGCCAGAGCCTCCTTGATTACCGGCTCGACTTCATCCGGTTTGGTGGCCCGCAGACCGACAGCGCCGTAGGCCTCGGCCAGTTTGACAAAATCAGGTTCCACATCAAGAACCGTGGCGGAATATTGCTTATTATAAAAGAGCTCCTGCCATTGGCGAACCATGCCAAGATAATTATTATTCAAAATAGCCACCTTCACCGGGCAATGGTACTGCTGGGCTGTGGCCAGTTCCTGAATATTCATTTGAATACTGCCGTCACCAGCCACATCAATAACGGTGCGGTCAGGCGCTGCCATTTGAGCTCCGATGGCGGCCGGCAGTCCATAACCCATGACCCCGAGACCGCCTGAGGTTAGAAAATTATTGGGCTTGTTAAAATGATAAAACTGGGCTGCCCACATCTGGTTCTGGCCGACCTCGGTGCTGATAATAGCATCGCCGTTAGTCAACTCATGCAGCTTCTGAACCACAAACTGAGGCTTGATAATATCCGTTTCCTCTACATAGCCCAGAGGATGTTTGGCCTTCCAGTCCTTAATCTGATTCAGCCAGGGCTCATGCTTTGCCGACTCCTTGGCCATATCAATGGAGGAGGTAGTTTTGAACCAGTTATTCATGGCGGCCAGGGCGCATTTACAATCGGCCACAATGGGAATATCGACCTGAACATTTTTGCTGATGGAAGATGGATCAATATCAATATGAATAATCTTGGCATGGGGAGCAAAATCGGAAAGCTTACCGGTTACCCGGTCATCAAAACGAGCCCCGACCGCGATCAGCATATCGCAGCCAGCCACTGCCATATTAGCGAAATAGGTGCCATGCATACCCAGCATGCCCATGGACAGGGGATCCGTCCCGGGAAAACCGCCCAAGCCCATGAGGGTCATGGTAACCGGGATATTAAGACTATGAGCCAATTCCGTCAGCTCCTCGCTGGATTTAGAGGCGATAACCCCGCCACCCACATATAATACCGGCTTTTTGGCCTTTATAATAGCCTTACAGGCCTTCTCGATCTGCCCGGGATGCGGCTCGTAGGTAGGGCGATAGGTCCGCATCTTCACCGGTTTTAACTCCGGGAAATCGATTTTGCCCACCATAACATCCTTGGGCAGATCAATCAGAACAGGCCCGGGACGGCCGGTTCTGGCGATATGGAAGGCCTCACGGATAGTAGACACCAGATCATTAACATCCTTGACAAGATAATTATGTTTGGTACATGGCCTGGTGATACCGACAATATCCACCTCCTGAAAGGCATCATTACCGATCAATCCGGTTGGCACCTGGCCGGTAAAAACGACAATGGGAATGGAATCAAGATAGGCCGAAGCAATACCGGTAACGGTATTGGTGGCGCCGGGGCCGGAGGTAACCAGGGCCACGCCCACATCGCCCTTGACCCTGGCATAGGCATCAGCGGCATGTACCGCCGCCTGCTCATGCCGGACGAGAACATGGGTTATTTCCTCATCTTTCAGTAATTCATCATAGATATCAATAACCGCCCCGCCGGGAAACCCGAAGATGCAGTCCACATTCTGTTCCTTCAGACATTTCATCAATGCCTGAGCGCCGGTGATTTTCATAAAATTCTTCCCTGCCTTATTTTGATTCAAAAAAGACCATTTACGGCCTTACGCTATCTTTGAAATCAATATAGCCGCCACGGCTAAGATGTCAACATTTTTGGATTTAAGCCCATAATTTGGTCGTTATACGTATTTTACCCGATGCAAAATATTATTTTTTTGTTAAATGTTGCCCCATTAAATAGGTACTTAACCGTTCATTGGCTGCATTATGCAAATCAAGACAGGGCGCCAAAATCAAACGTCTTCAAGCATTCCTCAACCATAATAGCCCTTGGTATCCCACGCTAAAATCTCCAGATACCATACCAATAGTAACGGCCTTTTTGGATCAAGGCCCAAATCAAGAAAGGAGAACAGCAAAATGATAAAAAAGATTTCAGTGGCAGCCCTCACCGCCCTTCTCGCTCTGCCGGTAGGAGCTCTGGCTTCCCCGCACCAGGTGCAGGACTTAGAGAAACAAATGGCCGAAATGAGCAGGATGTTCAACCAGAAGATGGCGGCCATGCAGCGGGAGATCGCGGCCCTGAAGCAAAAACAGGCCGTCCCGACTCCAATGGGTGTTAGCTCCACTGCCCCGGCCGACTGGACCAAAAAGATTAAGCTGAACGGGATGGTACGGTTCCGGGGTTACGATCTTCAGAATTTCTGGAATTTCGACAACAGCAAGGATAGCGACCACTGGAATGTCTTCCGGCTTAAAGGCAGTCTCAAGGCCACGATACAGGCCACCGACGATGTTACCACCGTTATCCAGCTCACTGATCAAACTTATGGCGAAGGAGTTGGGGTTGATATCTATAACGGTTACGAAGGAGACAATAGAGATAACAAAGTCTTTCTTGATAACGCCTACATCAATGTCCGTAATATGTTTGACCTGCCCGTGGACATGACCTTCGGCCGCCAGAATCTCATCTATGGCAGCGGCTTTGTAATCCTGGACGGCCAGTCACAGTTCGCCTCCACCTCTATCTATTTTGACGGTGTCAAGCTGCGATGGCACGCCACCGACAAGACCTTTCTTGATCTGCTCTACATGAAAGACCAAGAGGGGAACCGTGATAACGCCTCTAACGATGATATCACCCTCTCCGGGGCCTATCTGACCAGTAAAGACTGCCCCTATATCGGCAAGAGCGAGTTGTATATTTTAAATCGTGATGACGAGGGGCTTGGCAAGAACATCTGGATGTACGGCATACGGCTCTCCGACAAGTTAGCCAACGGTTTTGACTACTCTGTAGAGGCTGCCATCCAGCGGGGTGATGCCAATAAAACCCAGGATCAAAAGGCCTGGGGTAGCAAGCTGGATGCCGGTTACACCTTTCAGCAACTAAGCATGAAGCCCCGCGTCTACCTCGGTTATGATTACCTGAGCGGTGACAAAGATCCAGGCAACACTACTACCGGTGACAACGAGGGCTGGGATGTTTTCTATGGCGGCTGGCCGCAGTTTGGCGATCTCCTGGCCTGGAAATATGTCCAGATACCTGCCGGTAACGCCTTGGGAAACGTCTATAATTATAACCGACAAAGTTCAACAACCGGTGAGGCGGTTTACTCCAATCTCCAGATCATGACCCTGGGAACCAGCGCTCATCTGCTGAAGAACCTCGCGGCCAATATCTCTTACTCCAAGCTCAAGTTTAA
>CAZZJP010000059.1:0-10390 GCA_964654555.1 uncultured Desulfobulbia bacterium | reverse complement strand
TTGTTGTCCGGGGCTTTGCCCGAATTCATGAGACCAATTTGAAAAAGCAGGGCATTTTACCCCTGACCTTTGCCGACCCTGCCGATTATGAAAAAATACGTTTTGATGACAGGGTCACTATTACCGGTCTGGCTGATTTGGCCCCTGGCAGCCAGTTGACCATGGTTATTAATCATATTGACGGCAGCGTTGAAGATTTCCCGGTTAATCACACCATGTCCCCGCAGCAGATCGAATGGTTCAAAGCCGGCAGCGCCCTGAATATGATTGCCAAACAGGCGGCCAGCTAACAAAAAAGGCACATGCCTGTATCAGCCAAAGGTACGATTGTAGGGGCGTATTGCAATACGCCCTTTGCTTAAATAATTGATATTAAAAAACAGTAATTAATCTCCAATGATTTCAACAGATACAAAGCCCTTGCATGCCATTGTCCTTGCGGCCGGCAAGGGGACAAGGATGAAATCTTCCCGGGCCAAAGTTCTGCATCCAGTGCTTTTCAGCCCCATGATCTGTCATGTGATGGATACCCTCTCTGATCTGGAGGCCGGGGTTGTAGTGGTAACCGGTCATCAGGCGGTGGAGGTGGAGGCGGCTCTGACGCTGTATCCGGTCTCTTTTATCCGCCAGACTGAGCAGTTAGGAACCGGTCATGCCGTTCTCTCAACTGCTGATCTCCTTGAGGATAAGGGCGGTACGGCCCTTATCCTTTGCGGTGATACCCCATTAATAAGGTCGGAAACTCTTAACCTCATGGTAGCGGATCACCGGGCGGCTGCCAGAACGCTTACGGTTATGACCACTATCCTGGAGCGGCCGGATAATTACGGCCGGATTATCTGTAATCAGGATGACGAATTGGTGAAGATAGTTGAGGAACATGATGCCACTGCCGCCGAACGGCAAATCAAGGAGATTAATGCCGGTATCTATTGTGTGGAGATTGCCGCCCTCTTTGCCGCCCTGCGCCTGGTAGGTTCAGATAACGCCCAGGGTGAAATATATCTCACCGATATTGTAGAGATTATTAGCCGGCATAGTAAGATCGGCCGCTTTATCTGCTCTGATCCGGAAGAAATCATGGGGGTAAACTCCAGAGTTGAGCAGGAGGAGGCCACCAGAGTTATGCAGCTCCGGGTTAATCAGCAGTGGATGCTGGCCGGAGTAAGTCTTGTCGGGCAGGAATCGATATTTATAGAGAGAAGCTCGGCTATCGGCATAGATACCACTATTCAGGGCCCTTGTTATATTACCGGCCGCTCAACAGTGGGACGGGAGTGTGAAATCGGCCCTTTTTGTATTGTGGATAACTATCAGGCTGCTGACGGCAGCCGGCTTAAGCCATTTACTGAGTGGTATGGTGATAAATAATTATTGGTCCTCAGCGGCCAATCAGGCTTGGAGAAAATTAATGGAAAATACTAAACTGACTAAATTAGAAGAAGTGGTTGATAAGCTCATTGAACAGTTAAAAGGGTTTAAAAATGATAAAAAAATGCTGCAGACCACACTTCAGACCCGGGAGGATGAAATCAAGGCCCTGGAAACTCAGATGGCGGAGTTGAATGACAAGCAGAACAAGATAAGTGAACGGGTGGATAATTTAATTAACTCCATTGAGGATTGGGAAAACAGCCCTGATTCCGCCCCTGCCGAGAAGTCTGAAGGCCCCGAAGGCGGGGAGGAATCGGGCAGCAGCGCTCCTCTGTTCACCTGACAAAAGCGGTTGCCAGCCGGGGAATATTTTGGTAACTAAATAAGTGTGAATTCAGTCGAGGAAGTTTCTTGGAACGATTGGTCAAATTTGAGGTATGCGGTCAGGAATTTGCGCTGAACACTGATGCCCCGGAGGATGAGGTTGAGGAGATCCTTGATTTGGTTAAGTCACAGATAGAGTCACAGGCGGGAACAGGCAAGCTGCTTCCGGCCAGGGTCGCAATTCTGGTTAGCCTTAATATGGCTGGAAAGTATGTCCGCCTTAAAAAAGAGCTTGCTGAGGATAAACGGCTGACGGATCATAAAATTAATGCTATTATAAACAACATAGAAGGGCAATTTTGAGTTTCCCCTGCCCTGTTAGTGATTTACAGAATTTCTTGAGCCATTTATTTAAAAAAGGGCTCCTCCCCTGACAATGGAAAGAAAATTCGTCAGGCTGAAATTTCTTGATGTTGCTAAGAGTACTGCCCACCTGACTATTGGTTAGGTTCAGAAGGACTGTGGACACGGCAGGCCGGGGGATTTTTAGCAGTTCCGTCTTCATAATTAAGACGTTTATATATGCTGGATTTGATCAGGTTGATGGGTAGAAGGTTTTAGATAATTAATTGCCATGTGCGTAATATCTGTATTCAACAAGTACAGGAATGCGCTTTTTCATACATGCGCTTGTCGGACGATAATTTATGCTGTTTTTTGATTCGCGCCTTTCGTTGCCGGGTTCTTGTTTCTTTGTTTCCTGCCGGTGTCGGTTCTTATATGGCCAATATAAGATTACAGATGAATTATTCCCCGTTTTTCGTCTTTGACTCTTAGCTCCTCTCTTTTCTGATTTTTCCTCATATCTTTAATCTCCTGGTGTAGCAACAGTCTCTGGATGTGTCTTATTCCCCTTTGCTGCCGGTCGTTTAATAACGGCTTGTTGCCTCCTGTGCTATCGGGTGAGGTAAGTCATTTCCTGCTCGCTTCTGCCAGGTTCATCATAATTTTATAAAAGGTATTTTTGTGGATATGCAAACTGTTATTGTCGTCTTAGCAGCTATTGCTGCCGGTATTGGTCTGGGCGTAGTTGTGCATAAAAAAATGTCCCTGGTCAGTAAGGAAAATGCTGACGCTCAAGCCCGGAAGATGGTGGAGGATGCTCTGGCTGAGGCTGAGCGTATTAAGCAGGATGCCATTCTTCATATCAAGGAAGAGAGCTTTAGCCGTAAGCAGGAACTTGATAAAGAATTGCGTCTGAGGGGGGCTGATTTACAGAAGGATGAGAAAAAAATCAGCCAGCGTCTGGAGCAGATTGAGCGAAAAATTGATCTCCTTGATAAACGGGAGGTGGATATTCTAAATAAGGAAAAGTCCTTTGCCAGGCAGGAGAGTTCCCTGGCGCACCGCCGCAAGGAGATTGACCGTCTGATCGCTGAACAGCAGAACAAACTTGAAACCATCGCTGGTATCTCTAAGGAAGAGGCCCAAAAACGTCTCATCGAAAGCATCGAAAGTGAGGCGCGGATGGAGGCCGCCAAGGAGGTGGTACGGATTGAGAACGAGATGAAGATGCAGGCCGACCGCAAGGCCAAGAATATTCTGGCTCTCGCCATGTCCCGTTATGCCGGGGATTATGTCGCGGAACGGGCTGTTTCCATCGTTCAACTGCCCAATGAAGAGATGAAGGGACGTATAATCGGCCGGGAAGGCCGTAATATCAGGGCCATCGAGGCTGCCACGGGCATTGATATTATTATTGATGATACACCGGAGGCGGTTATCCTCTCCGGTTTTAATCCGGTACGGCGTGAGGTAGCGCGGCAGGCCATGGAACGGCTTATCGCTGATGGTAGAATTCATCCGGCCCGCATTGAAGAGATTGTCGAGAAGGTGGGCAAGGAACTGGATGTAACCATGCGGGAGGCCGGCGAACAGGCCACTTTTGATGTGGGGGTACATGGCGTTCATCCAGAGGTGGTTATGCTCCTGGGCCGTTTAAAATACCGAACCAGTTACGGTCAGAACGTGCTGGTGCATTCCCTGGAAGTTGCCTTCCTCTGCGGCATCATGGCGGCGGAACTGGGGCTGGATGTTAAACAGGCCAAAAGAGCGGGACTGCTGCACGATATCGGTAAGGCGGTGGATCACGAGGTTGAGGGGTCGCACGCCATTATCGGTCGCGATCTGGCCCGTAAATACAAGGAATCGCCGGAGGTGGTGCAGGCTATAGGCGCTCACCATGAGGATATTGAGGCGGTTAATGTCCTGGATATTCTGGTGCAGTCGGCCGATGCTCTTTCCGGAGCCCGGCCGGGGGCCAGGAAGGAGATGCTGGAGTCTTATGTTAAACGCCTTGAGGATCTGGAAGACTTGGCCAACTCCTTCAAGGGGGTTGAAAAGAGCTTTGCCATTCAGGCCGGCCGTGAGGTGCGGGTGATTGTCAACAGCTCGGAGGTCAAGGATATGGAGACCACCATGCTGGGCAAGGATATTGCCAAGCAAATAGAGGAAAACCTTACCTATCCCGGCCAGATTCGGGTCACCGTGATCCGGGAGACGAGGTCGGTGGAATACGCCAAGTGATTTTATATATATAATTCACCCCAAAAAGTAAATTTTCGCGCCTGGCGCGCGTAAGCGGCAAGACACAAAGTAAGCAACAGCTATTATGATGAAATCAACAGCAGAACAAATGGAGATTATCAGCCGGGGCGCCGTTGATCTGATCTCTAAGGATGATTTAGAGAAAAAATTAAGCAGGGCGGCGGCTGAGGGCAGACCTTTAAAAATTAAGGCCGGTTTTGATCCCACAGCTCCAGATCTTCATCTCGGGCATACCGTTTTGATTCAGAAACTGAAGCATTTTCAGGACATGGGCCATGAAATTCTTTTTTTGATCGGTGATTTTACCGGCATGATCGGTGATCCCACCGGTAAGTCGGCTACCCGCAAGGCCTTGAGCCGGGAAGACGTGGAGCGTAACGCCGAGACCTATAAGGAGCAGATATTTAAAATTCTTGATCCGGACAAAACCAAGGTGGTTTTCAACAGCTCCTGGCTGGATAAATTATCTCCCCGCGAGTTTGTAAAATTGGCCGCCCAGCTCACCGTGGCCCGGATGCTGGAACGTGATGATTTCAAAAAGCGTTTTGCTGGTCAGCAGCCCATCAGCATTCATGAATTTCTTTATCCCCTGATGCAGGGCTATGATTCCGTGGCCTTGAAGGCCGATGTGGAGATCGGTGGTACCGATCAACTCTTTAATCTGCTCATGGGCCGGGAGTTGCAGCGCACCTACGGTCAGGAACCGCAGGTGGTGATTACCATGCCGCTCCTGGAGGGCCTGGACGGGGTCAATAAGATGAGCAAGTCCCTTGGGAATTATATCGGTATTACCGACAGTCCCGATGAAATTTACGGCAAGATTCTATCCATCCCCGATGAGATAATGTTCCGCTATTATGAATTATTGAGCGATTTACCCCTTGCCGGGATTGAAAAACTGCGCCGGGATATGAACCAGGGCGCGGCCCATCCCAAGGAGGTCAAGATGAGGCTGGCCCGTGAACTCACCGCCCGTTATTATGATGATGAGGCTGCCCGGCGGGCCGAGGAAAATTTTCAGCGGGTATTTAAGGCCCATGGTCTGCCCGATGACATCCCGGAGCTGGAGATGGAGTCCGGGGCTGATATCTGGCTGCCGAGGTTACTGGCAGATTGCGGGCTGGTTAAAGGCACCGGTGAGGCCCGGCGCATGATTAAGCAGAACGCCGTCTCCATTGACGGCGCGAAGATAAGTGATGTAGAGTATCAGGTTGCGGCCGCCGGTGAAATTTTGATTCAGGTGGGTAAGCGGCGTTTCTGCAAGGTGCTTTTCAGGTAAATCCGCAATGACCCAGACGCAGTCAGAGACCGCCGCTCTGCTCGACTATGACCGCCGGCACGTCTGGCACCCTTACACTTCTCCCACTGATCCATTGCCCGTCTATCCGGTAGCCGCCGCCCACGGCGTTTACCTGCGGCTCATGGACGGCCGTGAATTAATTGACGGCATGTCCTCCTGGTGGTGCGCCATCCATGGTTATAATCATCCCCGTTTAAACGCCGCCCTGCGGGAGCAGACCGCTCAAATGGCCCATGTCATGTTTGGCGGTCTGACCCATGAACCGGCGGTGAAGCTGGCCCGCACCCTCATTGACATTACCCCCCATAACCTGCAAAAAGTTTTTTTCTGCGACAGCGGTTCGGTGGCCGTGGAGGTGGCCATGAAAATGGCCCTCCAGTATCAGGCCGCTCTGGGGCTGGTGCGGCGTAAGCATTTCCTTACCATCCGCGGTGGTTATCATGGCGATACCCTGGGGGCCATGTCGGTCTGTGATCCGGTTACAGGTATGCATCAACTGTTTGGCGGGGCACTGCCGGTACAGTTCTTTGCCCAGCGGCCAGTGTCTCGTAATGATGAGGCCTGGCGGGAGGATGATATTGTCGACTTCCAGGCTCAACTTGAGAGGCATCATCAGGAAATTGCTGCCGTTATTATGGAGCCCATTGTCCAGGGGGCGGGCGGCATGTATTTTTACGCCCCGGAGTTCCTGCGCCGGGTTCGGAAGTTATGTGATGAATACGGGGTGCTGCTGATTCTGGATGAGATTGCTACCGGCTTTGGGCGCACCGGCCGCCTGTTCGCCTGTGAACACGCTGGAGCTGCTCCGGATATCATGTGTCTCGGCAAGGCCGTTACCGGCGGCTATATGAGTTTTGCCGCCACTCTGACCACAGAGCGGGTGGGGGAGGCTATCGGCCGCCGAGGCGGGGTGTTTATGCACGGTCCTACCTTTATGGCTAATCCTCTGGCCTGCGCTGTGGCCAATGCCAGCCTTGAGCTGCTGCTGGAGATGGATATAGGCGCGGTTATCGGCCGCATCAGCCAGAACTTGCGCCGCGGCCTGGAACCCTGCCGGGAATTACCCGCGGTGGCCGAGGTCAGGGTATTGGGGGCCATTGGCGTGGTGGAGATGAAGAGGCCGGTTGACGTCGCGGCTCTGCAGAAACTCTTTGTGGAGCGCGGGGTTTGGATCAGGCCCTTCGGCCCTTTGATTTATGTTATGCCGCCCTATATAATCACCAGCGCTGAGCTTGATTTTTTGACCAGCCAGATGGTTGAGGTGATAAAAACTCTTTAGAGTTGAACATAAACGCGGGAAAGCCGTTCCTCTCCCGCGTTTGTTTATTCTTCAGGCCTTCCCCCAAAAAGATTAATATATTCATCTTTTCTTCATGATCGTGGTTTATGATTATGCATCAGCGCTTAAAGGCGGGGGTACCTTAAACAAAATTAGTAAAAATTAAACAGGATTTTAAATTATGAAAGTTGTGGCTCAAAGTCGTCTGCATCGCCGTTTTGTAAGTATAAAGGACTTTATCTCATTTTGTTATCATCTGTCGCGCTCTGTCCGTACGGGTTGCACCAATTCCCGCTTTGGGCTGCATCTTGTCGGTAAGGTGCGTCGTTTATTGCTCGTGCATTATCGTAAGGATTATGTCAGGCGGCAGCTTTCTGAACGCCAGGGGGCCTGCCGGCAATGCGGTATCTGTTGCAATCTCCTCTTTACCTGCCCCATGTTGACCAATGAAGGGCGCTGTCTGGCCTATGGCACCTGCCGTCCGCAGGTCTGTAAGGTTTTCCCCATTGATCAGCGTGATGTTGAAGAGGCGCGTCTGGCCGGGGGACAATGCGGTTATCGCTTTAATGAGGGGCGGCAACTGGGAATGTCATCAAAATGAAGGGGAAAATATAAAATGCTGCATCAATTTGTTGCCTGGCTGGCAGAGGCCGTCGGTCAATGGGGTTATCTCGGTATTATTTTGCTCATGGCCCTGGAATCATCTTTCTTTCCCTTTCCCAGCGAGGTGGTAATTCCGCCGGCGGCCTATCTTGCCGCGGCGGGTAAAATGAATATCGCTCTGGTTATTCTCTGCGGCACCACGGGCAGTCTGCTGGGCGCGGTCTTCAACTACTGGCTGGCCCTTAAATTCGGGCGGCCGTTTTTTGAGAAATACGGCCGCTATCTCTTAATCAGTCCTAAATCCCTCACCAAAGCTGACCAATTTTTTGCCCGTCATGGCCAGATCAGCACCTTTATTGGCCGGTTGCTGCCCGGTATCAGACAGTATATTTCTCTGCCGGCGGGCCTGGCCCGGATGAATATCTTTGCCTTTTGCGCCGCCACCGTCCTCGGGGCCGGGATATGGGTGGTGGTACTGGCGGCTTCGGGCTATTGGTTCGGTCGGAATGAGCAGATGGTTCTGCGGAATCTACATATAATTACCCTGGCTCTGGTCATTGGCTGCGGCCTTGTTGGGTATTTATACTGGCGGCGATGGCGGCGCCTGAACGAGAGGGGGATGGAGGAGGCCGATGGGGCTTAATCAGGCAATATTTCAGTGGATTCATGCCGGGGCTGGAACCAGGCCGCTGATAGATGCCCTGGCCGTCTTTTTCGCCGAGGCCGGGCCTTTCCTGCTGGCCGCTTATTTGGTTGTTTTGTGGTTTCTGGTGAGGGCGGATAAAAAAATATTATTGATAGAGGCCGCTGAGGCCGCCTTAATCGGCCTGGCCTTTAATCAGTTGGCCGGACTTTTCTATTATCATCCCCGGCCCTTTATGATGGGGCTCTGCACCCCCCTGCTGGCCCACGTGCCGGAAAATTCATTCCCCAGCGATCATGCCACCCTGATGTTTGGCGCCGCCCTTTATCTGCTTATGAGAGGACGGGCGGCGTACGGGATTATTCTGTTTACGGCCGCTTGTTTTACCGCCTGGGCCCGGGTATACGTCGGCATCCATTTTCCCTTTGATATGGCCGGATCTTTTCTTATCGCCTTTGCCGCCGCCTGGCTGATGCTTGGGCTGTCTCGATTTTTTACGTCCTTGAACTCCAGCCTGATTAGAGGTATTGAGCTAATATTGGGGCTTTTTATCACTCATCACAAATCCAGTTAATCCCGCTTCCTTACCTTGGGTAGAATCTATGTCATCATCCATCTCTACTGCGGTGTTGTGGTTTAAGAAGCACGGCTCAAATATTATTATTTTTCTGTTCTTCGGGGTGGCGATAGTCGTCCTTTATCAGATAACGCGTCAGGTTCATATCCATGGCGTTTACCGGCAGATGAGGGCCATATCCGCCAATAAGATTATGCTGGCCTTTCTGTTTACCGTACTGGGCTACGCGGCCTTAATCGGTTATGACTGGTCGGCGCTGCGCTACATCGGTAAAAAATTACCCTTTCCACTGGTCGCCTTTATCTCTTTCACCGGTTTTTCGTTGAGTAATACCATCGGTTTAAGCTGGTTGTCGGGCGGTGCCATCCGCTACCGCCTGTATTCCCGGGCCGGATTGAAGGCCTCAGAGACGGCCTTGATTATTGCCTTCTGCACGGTTGGTTTTGCCATTGGTGAAATTATGGTCGGTGGCGTGGCCCTGGTCTCTTATCCACGGATATTGGCTGATTATTTTTCATTTTCTCCCTTAAACGTCCGTTTACTGGCCGCTGGTCTGCTATGCGGCTCTTTGGCCTTTTTATTCATCCATAGCAGACGGCACGGCACTATTCATTTTGGTAAAAAATCCTTTCGGCTGCCAAGCACCAATATTCTGGCCGGTCAGATTTTATTTTCTATTATGGATATCGGTCTGGCCGGGGCCACTTTGTTTATTTTGCTGCCCGATAACAGCTTCCCTTTTATCGGCCTGCTCGCTGTTTACGCCATAGCGCTGATAGTCGGAGTTTTCAGCCAGGTTCCCGGCGGTATCGGGGTCTTTGAGGCCGTAATGGCGGCTGCTTTGCATCGTTACGTCCCCCTGGAAACGCTTTCTTCAGCGCTTATCACCTATCGGCTTATCTATTATCTGTTCCCCTTTGTTGCCGGCATCCTGTTACTGGTCGGCAGTGAGGGAGCCGTCATGCTTAATAAACGGGGGAATGGCGGTACGGCAGGGAAGCGGCTTAAACTCGTCGCTAACGTCTCTCGTCTGGCGATTCCCCCCGCCCTGGCCGGGCTTACCTTTATTTCCGGGCTTATCCTGCTTCTCGGCAGTTCAATTTTGTTGCCAGCTCATTCACTTATGCTGATTGGTAAATTCTTCCCGCTGGAACTGATTGAATTATCCCATATGCTGGGCGGTGTTATCGGCATTATCATGATTATTTTATCCTTTGCCCTCTATCAGCGTATTCAGGCCGCCTTATGGCTCAGCGGTTTTCTGTTCATCTCCGGGGCGGTGATCTCTTTTATCCAGACCTTGGATTATGACCGCGGCCTGGTCATGATCCTGACTCTTGCCCTGTTATTCAGCAGCCGGCGGTTATTTTACCGGCGTGCCAGGTTATTTTCAAATATCCTTGATCTGAAATGGATTCTCCTGACCATGGCGGCTCTTGCTTGTTTTGGCTGGCTGCTATTATTCTCTTTTAAGGCGACTCCATATCAAAATGATTTGTGGTGGAAATTCGCTGTAGACGGCCAGGCGCCAAGGGGATTACGCACCGCGGCTATTGCGGTATCCACCTTTCTTATTGTCTATATTTTAAATGTCCTGCGGCCGCCCAGGCGGCGGATTAAGGAATCGGACGCCTCTTTATTGGCCGCGGCCCGGGAGGTGATTAAAAATCAGGATAACGCCGA
>CAZZJP010000058.1:0-10503 GCA_964654555.1 uncultured Desulfobulbia bacterium | reverse complement strand
ACAGTTACAGTTCATAGTTTAGGGCAGGTTATTCGCCTTAGCTAAATAGTTACAATTTTACAACCTTAATTATTTGGGGAAAAGAGATGAATAATAAATATCAGCGTCTATGGGCATGCCTTTTCGTTTGCTTTCTGTTGTTTAGCTTTACTGCCTGTACCAACAAAAAGGCCAGCCTCAAGGAACATTTACAAAAGGGGCAGCAGGCCCTTACCGCTGGTAAAATCAAGACGGCTGTTATTGAGTTAAAGAATGCTGTCCAGTTGGCACCCAAGAATGCCAAGGCTCATTATCTGCTGGCCAAGGCCCTGCTCAGAGCCAGGGACGGCAAGGGAGCCTTTCGCCAGTTTTCCATTACCACCTCACTGAATCCTGCTAATATGGATGCCCAGTATAAGCTGGCAACGGCTTTTCTGCTGGGCGGCAAATATGATGAGTGCCGCAAGCGGCTGAAGATAATCATGGCCAAAGAGCCTGATAACCTGGAGGCGCTTGTCCTTCTCGCTAATCTTAATATGGCCACCGGTAATCTTGATTCCGCTCTGAGCGGGGCGGAAAAGGTTATTAAAATTAAAGGTGATAATCCCCGTTTCTGGGTTTTAAAGGCCAAAATTCTGGAGCGTCAAAAGAAGTTTGGAGCCACCGAGGAGGCCCTGCGTAAGGCCCTGAGCCTAAAACCTCATGCCCTTGATCTTCATCAGGCTCTGGCGACTTTTTATCTCAGCCGCAAGCGCTTTAAAGAGGCGGACGCGGCTTTTGGGGCCATGGTGCGGGAGGCGGCGGCTAAAGATAAGGCCCGGGCCTTGATGATCCAGGCTGGTTTTTATGAGGATATGAAGAAACCAGCTCTGGCGGAGAAGGCCTTGGTGACCGCCGTGGCCAAGTCTCCGAGTGCTGCTCCTCCTCTGGTGGCTCTGGCCAATTTCTATCAGCGCCGGAAAGATTTCTCCAAGTCCGAGGAGTTTTATAAAAAGGCCATTAAACAGGCGGCAAAGCCGATTGATATCCAGGGTCTTCTCGCTAATCTCTATTTTGATTTCAGACATTTCCCGGAGGCCAGAAAACTGGTTAAGAAGATTCTAAGCGCCGACAAGGGCAATCTTAACGGCCGGATCGTCAAAGCCAAACTCTTAGTAAACGATAAAAAATACGAAGCGGCTCTGACTCTGCTCTCCGGGGTCTTGCGGGATCAACCCCGTTCGGCGGAGGCGCATTTTGTCAAGGCGTATGCCTATTATGAAAAAGGTAATACCGAGTTAGCCAAATCCGAAGCCCTGGCGGCGGTGCAGTATTCTCCCCGTCATTACAAGGCTCGTCTGCTGCTGGCGGATATCTATTTGCGGAACAACGCGGTGTCGGATGCTAAACGTCAGGCCCTGGCGGTCTTGCAGATTGATCCCACCAATTTACAGGGCGCAATGGTTCTCGCTGAATGTCTGCTCAGAGAGAAGGATTATGAAAATGCCCGTCGTCTGCTCGGCAGCATTCAGAAGGCGGTGCCCAAGGCACCCAGGGTTTATCAATTAATGGGTCTGGTCTATGTGGGTGACAAACAACTTGAGGCGGCTCGCGGCCAGTTTAGCAAGGCCTTGGCCTTGGCGCCGCAGTCGGCCAGAACTCTGGCCTATCTGGCGGGGGTTATGTTCAAGCAGGGCAAAAAGGCGGCTGCCTGGCAAATGGTTCAGGCTCAGGTGAAGAAATTCCCGAAGAATCCGACTCTGCTCATGCAGCAGGGGCTTCTGGCTCTGCGTCTTCGTAAAGAAAAGGCTGCCGAACAGAGTTTTGAGCAGATGAAAAAATTGGCTCCCCAGAGCGCCGCGCCCTATATTCTCCTTGGCGGGATGCTTCAGAAGCAGGGGCTGGTTGCCAAGGCCATCTCTCAATACCAGGGGGCGCTGAAGGATAATCCATCTCTGATCAGCGCCAGGATGCAGCTTGGTATTCTTCTGGAACGTCAGGGCCGTGATGATGAGGCTGCCAAAAATTATCGGAAAATTCTGGACAGCAAACCGGGATTTGGCCCGGCAGCCAATAATCTGGCCTGGTATCTGAGCAACCACAGCAAGGATCTCGGTGAGGCCCTGCGCCTGGCCCTGGTGGCTAAAGCGGGGGCTCCGGATGACCCCTATGTGGCGGATACCCTGGGCTGGGTTCATTATAAACGGGGTTCCTACTCCCTGGCCAAAACTCAATTTATTCAGGCCCAGAAGAGTCTGTCTGATAATCCCACGGTTAATTATCATCTTGGATTGGCTTATATGAAGCTGCACGACAAGGGACAGGCGGTTCACTATCTACAGCAGGCGGTGAAGCTGGCCCGGGATAAGGGTACTTCCTTTACGGAACTAAAAGAGGCCCGGCAACTCCTTAAGACCTTGGGGGGCTGACAGGTCAGCCCCGGGGTGAGGCGGCAAACAACAGGCCCTGACGCACTTCCTTCTGAAAGTCCGGGTTACGGGGACACCATACTTAATTGTCTTTTTCCGGGCCGGGTTTTTTCTAGGCAAACAGGAAGTTGGCTGCTCAAGGTGATCAATGAAATTGTCGTCTCCCAGCGGTCTGCCGGTTCTTTCGTGATGACAAATAGTTTTACGATTATCCTCACCCTGTATATGTGCGTTGTAACTGCTCCATCTATAATCTGCCACATTTTTGACTCCGGCTCTTACCGGATTTAATTCTATATAGCGGGCGGTTGCTACCAGATATTTTTCATCCATGGGGACGCAAACTTTCCCTGTCATAGATGCCCCTTCCACTTTTTCTGAAAATTGATGTATCTTGTATAGCGACGATATGCTTAACCTATAGCATGACGCAAACCATCTTCTGATTTAGGCGTCGCAACCAAGTGAATATGATTGGGCATAAGGCAATATGCCCAAACCTGAACCCTGTAACGATTGCACCAGTCGGCGATTGCCGTGCTGGGTTATGTGATGAGGGATACCAGAAACTACATCAACATGAGTCAGTAATTAAGTATGGTGTCCCCGGAACTAAAGACCGGGGTGACAGGTCAGCCCTGGGGTGAGGCGGCGAACAACAGGCTTTGACGCACCTCTTCCTGAAAGTCTGGGCTAACGATTTTCCGTCCTTTATTATCCAGAATATAAAAGACATTTACCACCTGGTCGGAACGGGTACCGATCTTGGCCCGGAAGATATTGATTCTGAAATTGGCCAGGGTGCCGGCAATGCGGTAGATCATTCCCACCTCTTTGTCGGCGTAAACTTCGATGATGGTGAAGGCCGCGGAAGTCGCGTTATCAATAATCACCTTGGGCGGCAGCCCGGCAATTTTTACCTTTTTCAGGGAGACCGCCGGGCTGCCGTTAAGGCGGTAATCCAGGCCTAAACGAAAGGTCAGGGCCTTTTTAAGATCCGCCCGCATATCTGCCCATTCCTGGTCGCCAAAGGTCTCATTGTAGAAGGGGCAGACGTCGATAGTGTCAACGGCGATCCCCGTCGGCCAGGTAAAGACCTGAGCGGCCAGAATCTCTAGGCCGTGCAGGGCGGTGACTCCGCAGATCTTGGTGAGCAGACCGGGACGGTCTCTGGTGATGATGAGCAGAGACCAATGGGCTCCTTTGTTGCGGGGCTGGAGGATAAAGTTATCATCGTCCAGTTTCCTGCTCATGGTCAAATGAGTAACAATATCCTCCGGGGCAAAATTGAGCAGGTAATCATCCGGCAGGCTGTCCAGGTCGAAGGTTTTTTTATCTTCTCCTGATAATTTCTGTATCTGTTCCTTGATCCAGGCAATTCCCTGGCTGAAACCATTCTCCTCCTGGCCGCTTTTTTCAAGAAAGAGGGCGATTTTCAGATATAACTCCAGAAGCAGAGCCGCCTTCCAGTCGTTCCAGTTGGCCGGGCCGGTGGCTATGGCGTCGGCAATGGATAACAGGTAGAGGATAGCCAGTCTCTCCGTTGACTGGATGATTCCGGCACAGCGGGCAATTAGATCGCTGTCCTCCAGATCCCGGCGCAGGGCGGTTTCGGAGAGGAAGAGATGCTGGCGGATGGCAAAGACCAGGGTCTCTGTCTCCCTGGCGTTCAGCTTTAGGCGGCGGCCGGTTTCTTCGGCCAGTCTGGCGCCTTTGGCGGCGTGGTCGGTGCCGTAGCCCTTGCCGATATCGTGCAGGAGGGCGGCCAGAAAAAGAATTTTCGGGTTCTGAATTACACTGAATATATTGTGGTTGTCAGCGGTTATATCTTTTAAGGCGGCGACGGTCTGGATGAGGTGATAATCAACGGTGAAGATGTGATAGACATCATGCTGGGCCAGGGACTTGAGATGGGCGAATTCCGGCAGATAGGCGGCCAGCACGCCGCATTCCAGCATGGCTTCCAGGGTGGCCGGCGGCTTTTGATCGGCGGACAGTATGTCGAGAAAGGTCTGTCCGGCGGCGGCTGATTGCTGAATTTCGCTCAACAAATCAAGATTGGCGGTGATGAGCTTACGGGTCTGATGATGGACAGGCAGACCGGTCCTGGCGGCTTGGAGAAAGAGGCGGAGGATGAGAATGGGCCGGCGGCGTAATTCCTGGCGGCTGCCAAGGTGAATACAGCCCCGGCGGCTGAAGATACCGCTTTCCAGGGTTTTGTCGTCCTCCGCGGCGGCCGAGCGCGGGGGAACAATGGTCTCCTGGACATGGGCGAAGAACAGGTCGGTGCTGACGGCAATGGTCTGCAGGTTGTCGTAGACCTTGCGCATGAACTGCTCAACCGCCCTGATTCCGGTGCTGGCCCGGTAATTAAATTGCTTGCTGATCTCCTCCTGATGTTCAAAAAAGAGCTGATCATTTTTGCGGCCGCTGAGATAATGGAGGCGGTTCCGAATTTGAATCAGATGCTCCCAGGCCTTGGTGATCTCCTTGTATTCAGCGGCGCTGAGGATTCCGGCCTCGTGAATGGCGGCCATGTCCTTGAGACCGAAGAGCGTCTTTGCCGTCCACATAATGGCCTGAATATCCCGCAGACCGCCCCGGCCCTCTTTGATATGCGGTTCTAACAGATAGCTGTGCTTGGCAAAGGTCTGGAGACGATGTTCGCGGTGCTGAATCATCTGCTCCAAGAAATTCTGGCGCTGACCGTTGATGAATTTCTGCTGGTAGTCGCTTTGCAGTTCCTGAAAAAGTTGATTACTGCCGGCGATAAGTCTGGCATCAAGAAGGGCCACCTGGAAAAAAAAATCATCCGCCGCGTCCCCGATACATTGCTGCCGGGTTCGAACGCTGTGTCCCACGTCTAATCCGGCATCCCAGAGGGGATAAAAAATGGCTTCGGCGGCGCTGTTTAAGGCCGCCTCCCCGGCTCCCTCGTGGAGGAGAAGGAGATCAATGTCAGAGAAGGGGAACAGTTCCCGGCGGCCATAGCCGCCGATGGCGATAAGGGCCATGTCGGCAGCGGCCGGGCATTGTTTAAACTGCTGCTGGAGGTGGGAGTCGATGACCTGGGTATGTTCATGGAGCAGGGCCTGACCGCTCAGGCCCCGCCGCCATAATACCTCAAGAATCTCACGTCTGGTACGGAGCTCGGAAAGTTGGGAAGTGGCGGGCATCTTAACAGGGGAAGCGGTTAAATGGCGTTAGTACCTTTTTCCCCGGTTCTCACTCTGATAACCTCTTCGACGGGCATGACAAAAATCTTACCGTCACCGATCTTGCCGGTCAGGGCCGCGGTGCGGATACATTCGGTTATTTCGTCCACCTGGGCGGCATCGACGATGAGTTCCATTTTGATCTTGGGGATAAAATCCACCTGATATTCAGCGCCGCGGTATATCTCCTTATGGCCCTTCTGGCGGCCGTAGCCTTTGACTTCAGAGATGGTCATGCCTTTAATGCCAATGGCGCTCAGGGCCTCTTTGACATCATCTAATTTAAAGGGTTTGATGATGGCCTCTATCTTCTTCATTTTATTCTCCTCGTATATAGGGGCGTATGGCGCACCCTGGATGAACAGGTACAGGCTTAATTGTTGTAGGCGGTTTCATTATGCAAGCTCTGATTAAGACCGCTGATTTCATCTTCCTTGCTTACCCTGAAACCCATGACGGTATTAATTATCTTTAAGACCAATCAGCTTACCACAAAGGCATAGCTTCCGACAACTAAATTAGTGGCAATTATTATGTATCGGCTAAAATACGTCGGTACTTATGGCTGAATATTATGCGCAAAATGGCGTATAGATTTACTGTTAATTGTATTTTGGTAAATTATTAGGAATAAAGATGAATGTTATTATCGGGAAGTGTTTTTTTTAAGGGCTTATCTAAGCGGTGGTTAATATTATTGACTGCCGAGTGACCGCTTGTTATAGGTGTTTCTATTTTGAAGTTACAAGTTATTAAAATAATGGTCAGCGTCGTCTGCTAACTAAGTGGGATATCTACAAGGGATGAGGGAAATACCATGACCATATATTCGGAAAGTCTGCTGGTTCATTTTCGCCGGGCAGAGGATATTAAAAAGCAGGCCATTGATTATCCGGCCATCGACCTTAATAAACGTCAGCTTTGCGACCTGGAACTTCTGCTGAACCGGGCCTTTTATCCCCTTAATGGTTATCTGAGCCGGGAGGACTATGACTCGGTGGTTAAAGGTATGCGCCTGACTGACGGTACACTGTGGCCCATTCCGGTCTGTCTTGATATAGATGAGGCGGCGGCCGGGAATTTAAAGCCTGCGGACAAGGTGGCTATTAACGATTCTGAAGGTTTCATGCTGGCCGTCCTCACCGTGGGCGAGGTCTGGCAGCCTGACAAGCAGCTTGAGGCCTTAAGCGTTTACGGTACTGATGACCCGGAAATTCATCCCGCTGTCCGCCGTCTTTACGAGAATGGCGACTGGTATGTGAGCGGCTCCTTAGAGGGCCTGTATCTGCCGCCTCATTATGATTTCAAGGATATTCGCCTGACCCCGGCCGAGGTCAACCGGCACTGCAGTCAAAATGGCTGGCGCCAGGTTATTGGTTTCCATACCGATGATTATCTGCATTGCGCCCATCGGGAGATGGTCTTGCGGGCGGCGCGGGAGGCTGGGGCCAATATTCTTCTGCAACCGGTGGTGGGGCTCAGTCATCCCGGTAATATAGATCATTACACCCATGTCCGCTGTTATGAGGAGATTGTTAAAAAGTTTCCCCGCAACATGACTATGTTAAGCCTGCTGCCCATGGCTTCGCGCCTCGCCGGGCCTCGGGAGGCCCTCTGGCAGGCCGTTATCAAGAAGAATTTTGGCTGCAGTCATTTCCTGGTGGCGGACGATCATGCTGATCCCTTTGCCGGCCGGGATGACTCGGAGTTGTTCTATGAGCGGGGAGCGGCCCAGAAGCTGGTGCGGGACTATGAGCCGGAGACCGCTATTAAGATGGTGCCGCTCACCGAGATGGTCTATGTTGAGTCCATGGCCCAGTATATTGCCCGGTCTGAGATCAAGCCTGATATGAAGATCAAAACCATTTCGTCGCTGGAATTCAAGCGCCGCCTGGAACATGATCTCGATATTCCCGCCTGGTTTTCCTACCCGGAAGTGGTGAAGGAGTTAAGATGGGCCTTTCCGCCCCGCGGCCGGCAGGGTTTTACTATTTTTATTACCGGATTCTCCGGTTCCGGGAAATCGACCCTGGCTAAGGTTCTGATGGTAAAATTCATGGAGATGCGTGATCGGCCCATTACCCTGTTAGACGGTGATATTGTCCGTAAGAATCTTTCCTCGGAGCTTAATTTCTCCAGGGCTCATCGTAATCTCAATATTACCCGCATCGGCTTTGTGGCCAGCGAGATAACCAAGAACGGCGGTATTGCCATCTGCGCTCCTATCGCCCCCTATGAGGAATCAAGACAGGCCAACCGGGAGCTAATCAGCCGCTATGGCGGTTATATAGAGGTCTATGTCTCCACGCCGCTGGAGATCTGTGAACAGCGCGACCGCAAGGGCCTTTACGCCAGGGCCAGGGCTGGTAAGGTCAAGGGCGTTACCGGGGTTTCCGACCCCTATATTCCACCCCGCAACCCGGAGCTGACCATTGATACCACGAATATTACCCCGGCCGAAGCGGCTCAGGAGGTCTTGCTCTATCTGGCCGATCAGGGCTATATAAAATGAACAACAAACAACTCGTTAAACGGATACTCTCCCTCCTTACACCTTACCGCTCCAAGTTGATTGTCGCTATGCTCAGCATGATTATGGTCTCCGTCTTTGGTTCGGCCCAGGCCTATCTTATCAAGCCCCTTATTGATAAAATTTTTATCAATAAGGATGCCTTCATGCTTAATATGCTGCCCCTGGCTCTGATGGCGGTATTTCTATTTAAGGGGGTATTTTATTATCTTTATTCCTCTATTCTTGATATTGTCGGCCAGAGTATAATTAAAGATCTGCGGCAGGATATCTTCGCCCATGTCCACGCCCTGCCCATCTCATTTTTTCATCATACCCCCACCGGCGAGCTGATCTCCAGGGTCATCAACGATGCCACCCTGATCCAGAGCGCCGTCTCCCGGGCTCTGGTGGGGGTTTTAAAGGACTGTTTTCAGGTTTTCGGCCTTTTGTTCGTGGTTTTTTACCTGAACTGGAAGCTGGCGGCCATTTCCCTGATCTTCCTGCCTCTCGCCACTATCCCTGTAATTAAATTTGGTAAAAAATTCCGCCAGTTAAGTATTAATAACCAGCAGATAGTCGCCAAAGTCTCCAATATTATGCATGAAACCATCACCGGCCACCGGATAGTTAAGGCCTTTGGGATGGAAAAATATGAGATTAAGCGTTTTTCCACCCTGGTGGAGAGTCTCTTCGCGATAATTGTCAAGGACATCAAAATTAACAGCCTCCAGCATCCGGTGATGGAGGTCTTCGGCGGGGTGGGGATCTCGGCGGTTATCTGGTACGGGGGGCATCAGGTGATTAACGGTCAATCCACCCCCGGCACCTTTCTCTCCTTTATGGCCGCTCTGATTATGATCTATGACCCCATCAAAGGAATAAGTAATGTCAACAGTCCGGTACAGCAGGGCCTGGCCGCCGCGACCAGGGTCTTTGGTCTCCTTGATATTAAACCGGATATAGAAGATCGGCAGGGGGCGGAGGTTCTGCCGCCTTTTCAACGGCAAATTGAATTTGAGCATGTTTCCTTCAGTTATGACAATGAGGTAAAGGTTTTAAAGGATATTAATCTCGTCGTCCCGGCGGGCCAGGTTCTGGCCATTGTCGGAGCATCCGGCGGCGGTAAAACGACTTTGGTAAACCTGATCCCGCGTTTTTTTGAGGTCAGTGAGGGGGCGATCCGCATAGACGGCCGCGATTTGCGCGATATAACCCAGAGTTCTTTACGCCGTCAGCTGGCCATTGTCTCGCAGCAGACTATTCTGTTTAATGACACGGTGGGTAATAATATCGCCTATGGTGATCTCAGCCGCCCGCCGGCCGATATCAAGGCGGCGGCCCAGGCGGCCAACGCCTTAGAATTTATCAATGAACTGCCCCAGGGTTTTGATACCATTATCGGTGAATCAGGGGCCCGGCTCTCCGGCGGTCAGCAGCAGCGGATTTCCATTGCCCGGGCTTTATTGAAAAACGCCCCCATCCTGATTCTTGATGAGGCTACCTCGTCCCTGGATACCGAATCAGAGCATGAGGTGCAGAAGGCCCTGGAAACCTTGATGCAGAATCGTACCACCTTTGTCATCGCCCACCGTCTGTCAACCATCAGAAACGCCGACCGGATTATCGTCATTCAGGACGGCCGGATTGTGGAGGACGGCCGTCACGACACCCTGCTGGCCCAGAGCGGGGTGTATAAAAATCTCTATGAGATGCAGTTTTCTGAAAGTTGAATTCTGTTTTGCCCCTTTCCCGTTGTCTGTTACCGATCAGGGCCTATGGCAGGCCCCCGCAATTTTGCCTGTCTCCGGTTTACTGGGGATGGGTTTCGTCTGGTTTATTCCCATCCCGCTCTTGACAGAGGGGAATTTGTGCTTATTTTGTTGCGCCAAATAAACGAATAATCCATTTTATTTTTTATATAGATTCATAACTTTTGAGGTTTGAAAAATGACTAAAGAGACCATGGAATTCCAGTCTGAGACCCGGAAATTACTGGATATTGTTATCCATTCCCTTTACACCGAGCGAGATATATTCCTCCGGGAACTAATCTCCAACTCTGCCGATGCTCTGGAGAAGATGCGGCATGAGAGTATTATTCAGCAGGATGTTTTTGATAAGGATGTCCCGCTGGAGATTAACATTCAGGCCGATGACAAGGCCCATACCCTGACTATTGTTGATACCGGCCTCGGTATGACGAGGGATGAGCTCATTGCCAATCTCGGCACTATCGCCCATTCCGGTTCCAAGACCTTTCTTGCTGAGTTAAGTGAGCAGGAGCAGAAAAGTACTAATCTCATCGGCCAGTTTGGGGTCGGCTTTTACGCCGCTTTCATGGTGGCCAAAAAGGTGCGGGTACAGTCGCGCTCCTATCTCACCGAAGAAC
>CAZZJP010000057.1:0-10598 GCA_964654555.1 uncultured Desulfobulbia bacterium | reverse complement strand
CCACCTGATCGAGAGAGGAGGCAAAGGCCAGAAGGCCGAAACGGGAAACCCGGCCATAGGTAGGCTTCAGGCCCACCACCCCGCAATGAGAGGCCGGCTGCCGCACCGAACCACCGGTATCGGAACCAAGCGAAGCAACGGCCTCACCCGCCGCCACAGCCGCGGCGGAACCACCGCTGGAACCACCGCAGATATGGGCGGTATTCCAGGGATTGCGGGGCACACAATAAGAACAGGTCTCATTGGAAGAGCCCATGGCAAACTCATCCATACTGACCTTACCCAGTAAAACCGCGCCCTCCGCCTTTATCCGGCTGATTACTGTGGCGTCGTAGGGCGGCACAAAAGGCTCCAGAATTTTAGAGCCGCAGGTCGTCCGTACCCCCTTGGTACAAAGAACATCCTTAATGGCCAGAGGAATACCGGTAAGGGCCGAAGCATTACCGGCGGCCAGCATCCTGTCGGCCCGCACCGCCTGCGCCAGGGCCTTATCTCTGGTCTCGGTTATATAGGCCGTAATTTGGCCCTCCACCGCATCCATCCGGGCCAGGACATCCCTGGTTAATTCAACCGCTGAAATCTCGCCTCGGTCGAGAAGCTCACGCAGTTGGTGAATTGTCTGTTCAAATAATTCCATTTTATATTTCCTGTAACTATTCAGTGTGATGCGTAGAAGTAACAATAACCACAGAATCGTAACTATTTCCTTTGTAATCAGCCGACGACCTTAGGCACCACAAAGGCCTCACCGTTCTGAACAGGAGCATTGGCCAGGGCCTCATCCTGAGCCAGTGAAGGCTGCACCTCATCCTCCCGCAGGGCGTTATGAATATCAATGGCATGATTGGCGGGCTTGACTCCGGTGGTATCCAATTCATTTAATTTAGCAATATAGCCTAAAATCCGGTCTAACTGACCGGCCATATCACTCACATCATCATCACTCATGGCCAGACGGGCCAAAGCGGCAGTCTTTCTTATTTCATCATGGCTTATCCGCATTTTCTACTATTCTCCATACCAGGGAGCACCCCCATGGCCGACTCGGCAATAGGGTCTTGCTCCTTCAAAATCTTGACAAAAACATCGACTATCGCAGGATCAAACTGTGAAGCGGCACAGGCGTACAGCTCAACAACGGCCTCCTCCATGCTCTTATTTTTTTTATAGCTGCGCATTGAGGTCATAGCGTCATAGCTGTCCGCCACAATAAGAATCTTGGTTAAGGGATCCAGCTCATCACCCCGCAGACCATCAGGATAGCCCTTACCGTCTAAGCGTTCATGATGATGCCGGACGATTAAACCCTCTCGCTTCAGAAAGGTCAAGGGCTTTAGAATGGTCTGACCAATGGTGGGATGTTTGGTGACCAGTTCCCATTCCGCCGTAGTCAAGGGGCCGGGTTTCTGAATACAGCTCACATCAATAACCAGTTTCCCGATATCATGAACCTGGCTGGCCCAGGTCAGGGTATGAAGGTCAGGGCCGCTGAGATTCAGGGCCTGACCGATGAGCCGGCCATACTGGGTAACCCGCCTGGTGTGACCGGCCGTGTATTGATCCTTCTCCTCCAAGGCTACCTGCAGGGTGGATATGGTATTTAAGGTATTTTCTTCCAGCTGGCGGTTATAATTATCCAGCAGAATATTTTTTTCCTTTAATTCCCTTGTCTTACTCTTGACCTCAAATTTCAGGTTTTCATTATAGGCCTTACTTTTGAGGACAAACATCCTCTTTTCCACCGCCCTTTTTATCTTGACGGCAAAAAGATCGAGATCGCTGATGGGCTTGGTCAGAAAATCGTAGGCCCCCAGATTAACCGCCTTGATGGCGTAATCCATGGAACTGGCGCCGGTGAAAAAAAGTACCGGAATATCCAGCCGGGTTCGGTTCAGGGCCTCCAGGGTGGCAAAACCATCCATTATCGGCATATTGATGTCCAGAATAATGGTCGAAAAGGTTTCATCAACCACCGCCATTACCTCCTGGCCGTTGACAACGGTAACCACCTGATAACCGAAAATTTCCAGAATCTTCTGAACCGCGTCCCGTACTAAGGGGTCATCATCCGCTATGAGAATTTTAGATTTAGCCATAAAAGCAGTTTATAAATTCCAAATTCTTTTTGCAACACTTCTTACCTTTTCAACGGCCATTAAAGGCATAGAGACAGTGCTGAGTTCCATTATCGTTTTATCGGCCATGATGGATTGGCCCCGCATCTCAGCCAGGGTAGCCATAACCCCGTTCTTCAAGCCCCTTAGATCGTAACCGCCCTCAAGACAGGCAATTACAGGGCAGCCGCATTCCGCCGCCGCATCCAACAGCACCTTGGTCATATAGGCAAAGCCGGTCTCGGTGACCAGCATACCGCCCAGCGGATCATCCCGATGGATATCATAACCAGCTGAAATAATAATCAACTCCGGCCGATACTGCAGGGCGATGGGGCCTGCCAACTCATTATAGATGGTGGCAAAGGCCTCATCATTAAGACCAGCGGGCAGGGGGACATTCACCGTACAGCCCTTGCCAAGTTTAATACCGCTCTCCCCAAAATCACCGGTTCCGGGATAACAGGGGAATTGATGGGTGGAGAAATAAAGGACGTGATCGGTTTCATAGAAGCTATGCTGGGTGCCGTTACCATGATGAAGATCCCAGTCAACAATCATCACCCGCTTTAGTCCCATCTTTTGCAAAGCAAAGCGAGCGGCGATGGCGACATTATTAAGCAGGCAGAAACCCATGGCCTTGCCGGACTCGGCATGATGACCGGGAGGCCGCACTAAGCAGAAGGCATTATCCGCCCCGCCTTTTAAGACCAGTTCCACGGCCCCGACAGCGGCCCCGGCGGCGAGACAGGCAGCCTCATAGGAACGGGCCGTGGTTTGAGTATCGGCGTCGAGAAAGGCACAGGGCTCACCGGCGGTGGCTGCCAGCCGTTTTATATAGGCGGCATCATGGTTAAGCCTTAAAATATCCTCTGGCGCGGCCTGGAAGTCTGGATTCATGAAGGCCCCTTTATACTCAGGACGATCAATCTCCTCGTATATTACCCGCAGACGTTCAGCCGACTCCGGATGATCGACATTCTTCATATGCTCCAGAAAAAGATCAGAACGAAATATGGCGGTTTTTTTCATCGTCTTATCCCCGGTCTTTGGCGCTTTTTATATATTTAGTCAAAGAGGCATTATATCCGCCCCCGCAATTACAATCGGCTGACAATCAGCCCGTTATATATCAGTACGCGGTGGTGTCCGCTTAGAATTTCACATTAAGCCTGCCTGACAGCTTCAGAATCGGAGACAGATTTAAGCGGACATTGCCGCGTTTCAGACTCCGACAACAAATAGTGGAGCCGCATATCATGCGCCATGAGGGGTACCTCATCAACGATTTGAAGTTCAAAGGCCAGGCCGATGCGCAGGGCATCAGGGGCCTCTCGAGCCAGAAAACGGTCATAATAACCGCCGCCGTAACCCAACCGGCCGCCGGATCTATCAAAGACAGAACCCGGCAGAAGCACAATATCAATTTCCTGGGGGGCAATAAGTTTAGCCTTGGAGATATCCGGCTCTGGAATACGGCAATATCCCGGCCGCAATTCACCTTCAGGATTCGTGAGCAGGCAGGCGGCAAGCCGCCTTTCAGCCGTTATAGTCACGGGAACGCAGAGCCGTTTACCAAGTTCCAGGCATTTATCGGCCAGGGCCATGGTCTCGACCTCGCTGCGAAAATTAATATATATAAAGATAGTTCCGGCCCGTTTAAATTCGGGCATAGCGAGGAGGCGCCCGGCGATCAAGGCACTCTTCGTCCGGCGCTCTTCGGCGGACATTTGTCCGCGGCGGGCCAGAATCCGGCGGCGCAATTTATTTCGTCTCTGCTCCACAGCCCCGGCTCAAACCTTACCAAAAGAGGCGGCAAAAAGGGACTTAACGGCCTCCCGGCCGACATCAGAGAGATTCCGGCTCCCGGAACAGGCGATGGTATCAAATTCCAGCCGCGGCTCGTCCTCCTGCCAGGCCCCATGCAGCCAGACAAACCAAGCGGCCCGCTCTTGGTCAAAGACGGCCAGCGGCCGGTTAAAGAGTTTGGCTAGTTCCACGGCCCAGCCGGTGCCTCCCTTTACAGTGTCGTCGGCCATGATTGTCCCCACCACCACTATCTGGTGGCCGCGGTTAACAACATGAAAGATGCATTGCAGCACCTTGCGAATCTTTTCGGCCTCATAATAACTGCGGTTCATCATTTTAGAAACAATTTCCATACTGATATTACCGCGTCCCAGCTCCTCATCACTGAGTTCCACCACCCTGGCCTTGCCGTCCCGGGCCGTGGAGTGCCCAGCAAAGGTAAAAACCGTTTCCTGGATACCGTAACGCTCCGCTTCCTCGCCAAAGGCGGCCTCGGCGCCGCGCAGGCCGCTACTGAAAACTTGACAATCTTCCTTTTTAAGCATAGCTCTCTCCTTTCTAACCTTAACACCCCTTACACGTTAACCCTGAACTGCCAGTTCTTATATTGCAGAACTACCCCGGACGGAGTAATCCACACCAACTTTAAATCACCATCAATTATGTTGCCCTCCCGAAATATCTTACCATCAATACTTACCATGCGCCGGGAAGCGTCAAAAAAATAGGCATGATATGAAATATGAATTTCCGGGATTCTGGCCCTTATATCGGCCGGTAACTGCCGGAGAAAGGGGATTTTAGCGAGAGCCGCGGCCTTCTTCCGGCGCTGACGCTCAATTAGATGATCATCTTGCCCAAGCGCGGGAAGAGGAGTACCGCCAATACGCTCCACGGCCGCGGGATGAACTGCCGGGCTTTTAACCGCCAAAAATGGCACCGTCGGTTGTGGAGCGGCCGTTCTTGCCTTAGCGGCCCTTAGTTTTCGGGGGGCCGGGGCAGAATGATTCAACGGCCCAGCACCTGTAGTTCTAACGGGTTCTCTCCCCCCGGCCGGAGTCACGGTCTTCGGCACCGGCGGCTTTGCCGACCGCCGAAGCACTGTTCTAACGGCTGCCCCTTGAGTAACGGGGGCTTCCATAGGTGACGGCGGGACGGCCTTAAGCCCTGGCCTGTTAACAGGGAGGGGCACGGCAGCAACAGATTTCCGTTTAGTCATTTTCTGCGCCAAAGGCGGCGGCAGAATGCCGGCTCCGACAGCCGGTTTCTTGAGCGGCACGGCAGCAGTCACCGTTTTCTCGATTACCGAGGCCTCCCAGGGATGCAGCCACCAGGTAATAAGAGCAACATTAACAAATAGGCCAGCAGCCACGATATATGGCCAAAGCATTTTCCTCGCCGCCGCGGGCGGCATTTCGTGGATGGTATGCACATCCGGCACACTGCCCAGTTTGCGTTTTTGATCCGCCTTTTTTATAGCCTCAAGGATATATGACATGAGCTTATGATTTCCCCATGAGCTTTAAGCCCGCGGATTCAGGGCGCCGCAATTCAGGCCCCCCGGCCCCGGTCAATGTATTAAGCAAAATAATAGTTTCCTTGCCGACAATACCATCCGGGATTAGATTATATCTAAACTGCAGCCGCCTGACCCGCCGCACAAGACCGGAATCATAAACTGCCTCCCCCGCCTGTTTATTGTACTCCTCTCCATCTATGAGGGCAAGACGTTCAGCGAGCCATTTTACCATGGGGCCGTGATAACCGGGGCGGATAGAGTCTCCATACCCCTCTGGAGGCCGCCAGACAAGAATATAAGCCCCCTGCCAGTGTTGAGCCAGATCGGCGGGGGAAACCCGCCACTGCCGGCCGGCAAGACGCAGGTCAAGCCAACGGCCATGATCCGCGGCCAGCACCACAAAGGATTTCCCGCCTTGATTCCCCCGCAGACGCAGCACAACAGGACGATTAAGCCGCCTTAAAGCCGCCATGCCACTGGCAGCGCTCAGACAACGCAGGCCATTCTTCTCGGCATATTGGCAACCCCATTCCTCAGCCGGTGAGAAACCTCTCACCCCCCACAAACGTAGCAAATCGCCCATGGCCTCCCGCTTATCACGGCCGGAGGCCTCTATATCCTTCCATTCAACGGCTGACAAAAATGGCTCAGCCGCTTGGTATTTAAGATTAAAAGACAGATGGGCATTAGCTTTATCATCCTTATTGCCCTTCCCGCCTTTGGACAGCTCAAAGGCGGAAGAAGCGGCGGGTTTAGCAAGAGAAGCGCTTTGCCAAAACCTGGAGTGCCGGAGCAAAAGCGTCAAAGCAGTGAGACAGACCACAAGCATAATCACCGCCACCAGCCAGGGAGAGAAAGTTCGCCCCCCCCCCCGGCCCTTCTTCCGCCGGCCTAAAACCTCGCCCGCGGCCGCGGTTAGAAGCCGGGTATCAACCCGGTGAATACCCTTGGTGTAGGCGGCCAGCAAGGCCCGGTCACAAACCATATTAATCAAACGGGGAATACCGGCACTAAAAGAAAATAATTTCTTCAGGCTCCCGTCCGAGAATACCTCTGGACTCAGTCCGGCCACGGTTAGGCGGTGTCGGACATAGGCCGTGGTCTCCACTCTGTTTAACGGCCCGAGATGATGGCGGGCCGATATTCGCTGCGCTAACTGCTTGAGCTGGGGATCAGTTAGCTTTTCCTGCAATTCCGGCTGCCCCAGCATAATAATCTGTAATAATTTTTGTTCATTGGTCTCCAGATTAGTCAACATCCTAATCTGCTCCAACACCTCAAAACCCAGATTCTGGGCCTCATCAATTATCAGTACTGTATGCCCTCCCCCGGCATGAACGGCGAGGAGATAGTCATTAATGGCATCAACCAGTTCCTTACCGCCAGCCCCCCGATGATACTCAATATTCAGTTCATCGCAAATGGAGGACAGAAGCTCAAGGGGCGTAAGTTTGGGATTGATGATAAAGGCAATATTGGTATCAGCCGGCACCTGTTCCAGGAGACAGCGGCAAACCGTGGTCTTACCCGCCCCCACATCCCCGGTGAGCAGGACAAAACCACCATCATTCTCCAGGCCGTAGCGTAAATGAGCCAGAGCCTCACGATGGCCGTCGCTCATATAGAGAAAGGCCGGATCAGGGGCGATGGAAAATGGCTTTTGAGAAATATTGAAAAATTGCTGGTACACCAGAAGAATATATCTATTTAATTTAACGGACAAAAAAGAAAGACAGGCAAGTCTTATTTGCCCTTGGCCTCAAGATAAGGCCCGAATAAATCATCATAATCCTGACGCCCCTTTTTAAAAATAATCTCCAGATAGGCGGCCTCCTTATCATTTACTACCAGATTGGCGTTATTCGCCAAGGCCTCAAGATCGTAAAGGGTATGAAACTCCGGCCCCATGATGATATAATAAATGGCTCGGCGCCGAGCCATGGGCATCCCGCTCAAATATTGATGGAATTCAGACTCGACCAGCGGCCCGGCAAAGCCGGTATGGAGAACCACATAGGTAAAATCCGTAAACCGCATACGGGCAATGGCATCAGAAGCTGACTCCGGAAATTCTGTCTGGCAGCCCTGCTCGAGGAAGGCCTGGCTCACCATCTCCCGGATCGCGCCCTCCGGCATCATCACCAGAGCCTTGTCAACCTCGGGGGCAGCCGCCATTTCCTCGTACATATCGTTGGCCATCCAGCTTATATCCGGATAATGAGGCGGCTTGATCCCGCCCTTGATGCCAGCCTCGGAGTCCAGCCCAGACTCCCGCGGAGTGTCGGCACAAGAGCCGTCCGCCTGTAGATGAATGGCCTTTTTACAGTGTGGACAACCCATTTTCAGGGTACCATTTTTCAGCCCTGCCAGGGCCGTCTGGATTTTAGCCTGCTGGGCCTCATTAAAGTTCAGGGCCTGCCGGCAATGCGGACATTGACGTATCATCTTCTATCTCCTTATGGACAGACACTATCTAAAATTGGCAAAGGGATCCTCTTCCTCAGCGTCCATGGCCAGCCCGGTAATACCGGTGGTGGCTTCCCCCTTAGCCGCCTTGATCTGATCCAGGCCCCGATTAACCGCGCTGCGGTGGGAACAATAGCCCAGGGCCGTCTGTTCTTCAATCAATCCCTGTTTATACAGCTCCAAAATATGCTGATCAAAGGTCTGCATCCCCAGGGCGTGACCATCACTGATAATATCATAAAAGGTCTTGCCCTCCGACTCCCCATGCAGAATGGCATCGGTAACCCGCAGGTTTTTACGCATAACCTCCAGAGCCGCCACCCGGCCGCCGCCAATCTTGGGCAGCAGACGTTGGCCCACCACCCAGCGGATGGTATCCACCAGCCGGTTCCTGATCTGCCCCTGCTCGCGGGCGTCAAACATGCCGAGGCAGCGGTTAATAGCCTGCCCGGCATCCACCGTATGCAGAGTACTCATTACCAGATGGCCGGTTTCCGCCGCCGTCAGGCCTATTTCCATGGTTTCCCGATCCCGCATCTCGCCCACCAGAATGACCCTGGGGGCCTGGCGGAGGGCGGCCCGCAGACCATTGGGAAAGGTATCAAAATCATTGCCCAGCTCGCGCTGATTAAAAGTGGCCTTAATCTGAGGATGCTCAAATTCAATGGGGTCTTCCAGGGTGACCACATGCACCTGGCGTTCCCGGTTTATCTGATGCAGGAGAGCTGCGAGAGTGGTTGATTTACCGGAGCCGGTGGCACCGGTAACCAGAATAATACCGTTTAATTCCTGGGGCATCTTATGAAAAACAGGCGGCAGATTAAGAGAGTCAATGGTGGGTATGGTCGTGGGTAAAATACGGAGAACGGTGGAGAGATGCCCCTTCTGCGAGAATATATTTACCCGGAAGCGGGCCTTGTTCCCGAGGGAATAAGAGAGATCACAGGAGCCGTTTTCCACCAGTTCCCTAAGCAGTCGTTTATTGCCGCCAATAATATTCAAGGCAAAAACCTCGGTCTGAAAGGGAGTCAATTTCTTGACTTCCGGCTCAACCCCCACAGGGATCAAGACCCCGGATGATTCCACCTGCAGCGGCTTACCCACGGTTATGTTAAGATCGGAGACGTAACCCGGACTGGTCAGCATGCTGGCAATCCAGTAATCTATTTCAGTACGTTTCATAATATATCTCCAGGTCCGAGATTCATTTGGAATTCGGGATTAACAAATACAGACAGCCGGTTTCCTTCATATGACCAGCCACAGCGGCGGCCCCTGCCCCTGTCCCCATAAAAAGATCAAGACGACCGGAACCCCTGATGGCCGCCCCGCGATCCTGCTGAAAAACAAAACGCCGTAATGGCCGCCGTCCGCGAAGACAGCCGTGCGCAAATTCCGGCACAGTGGTCTTAAGATAATAAAGCCCGCCCATGGGAAAGCAACGGGGATCAAGGGCCGCTGAGCGGCCGGCGACCAGCGCCTTACCCATACTGCCCACCGGCCCGGCCGCCGGGTCATCATCGAGACGGAAAAAAATATATCTGTCATTATAATGCAGGATTCGACGGCGCTCGTCAAGATGGGAGGTTAGATAGGCACGGATGGCCTCCATACTAACCGCCTTTAAAGGTATTTTACCCTCATCCACCAGCAGGCGGCCAATACTTTTATATTCCCGGCCATTAGAACCGGCATAACGGGCCTGCAGCAGACGACCGTCCGGCAGCCGGATGAGACCTGAGCCTTGTATCTGGAGGACAAATACATCCACAGGATTACGGAGATATAATAATTCATCACCGGCCAGCAGTTGTTTATCCTCTATAGCGGCCCGCCGCCAATAAGGCCGCAGACGATTATTGTCCAGACGGCCGATAAATGGCCGGCCGCTCCCGGCGGCCCCATAATGACGGGCCTTGATAAGATCAGGGGGCAGACCATAGATGGGGTAGATAAAGGGCGGCTGTTTTATGAGGCTGCCCTTAAAAATGGGCTGATAATAACCGGTTACCAGAATATCGTCCCCACCCCTGCTGTTCTGAGCCTGATAGACCTTAAAATTTGCCGCCACAGCATCCGGCAGGGCAATATCCGGCAAGGTATGGAGCAGTTTCTGAAACTTTAACAAAGAGGCCAGAATATCCCCGGCCGTCTCGGACTCCGTCCCGCATATTTTTAACCTGGCAGCACCATCCCGCCGCCGCCAATAGTTGATACTGTTTGCCAGAGCCGCCTCAAGAGAGGCCCTTGAACCATCATCCACCATATCCGGTACCGTCTTCAGCGCTCTCATCCGGCAGCTCCCCGTCAGCCGCGGCAGCCGTGGACGGCAGCCACTGACAAAGAGCAAAATAAAAACAGCAACGAGCAACAGAAATTTATTCTTCATGTAACTTTCAGGCTCATAAACCCTAAAAAAATGTAAAAAATAGTATTTTTACCTATTTTTTTTCTTGACCACTCTCTTTTCAAACTGTTTATATACACTAATAAATTGTTAGCTAAAAGTTTACCTTAATTTATGAGTCTGTTAATTTATGAAGATTTTCGTCCCTATTCAGGCGAAAGGAGCATAATGAAAGGGGCTTTATTAACCAAAAAACTATTCAGCGAAATACCTGACCAACTACTGAAGAGGTAATAGTTCACCAAGGGCACCAAAGTTGATGCTGCCCGATAGTGTAAGAGTT
>CAZZJP010000056.1:0-10608 GCA_964654555.1 uncultured Desulfobulbia bacterium | reverse complement strand
GGCTGGCCATGCTGGGCCCGGCCCCCTCTCCTCTGGCTCGTCTGCGGGGCCGCTATCGCTGGCAATTATTATTAAAGGGCGAGGCTGGGGCTCTGCATGTCGCAAGTGCCTTTTTACAGCAGCGGGCCAGGAAGGCTGGCTTCCCCGGCGGGGTGAAAATGACGGTGGACGTTGATCCTGAAAATATGTTATAAAACACGGATAACGATTCAGCTCCCGGTTATGGGTAACCAGGCTGAATAAATTTTCACCTTCATTTAATTCACGGTTATGATCAAAAAAATAATAACTTACCCGCATCCAGTTCTTAAAAAAAAAGCTGTTCCGATAACCACTTTTGACGATGAATTAAAACGGGTTATCCATGATATGATGGAAACCATGTTCGATGCCCCCGGTGCCGGTCTGGCCGCCCCCCAGATTGGTCTGTCGAGACAGTTGGTGATAATTAACACCTCCGAGCAGGAGGAGGATGCCGACAAAAAGGCCATCGCCCTCATCAATCCGCTGATTACGGCCGGAGAAGGTTCGGAGACGGAAAAAGAGGGCTGCCTGTCGGTGATTGACTATTCGGCCAAGGTAAAGCGCTTCACAAAGATAACCATCCAGGCCCTGGATGCCGCCGGCAAGGAGATTGAGTTTGAGGCTGAGAATTTTTTTGCCAGGGTAATTCAGCATGAATGCGATCATCTCGCGGGCCAGCTCTTCATCGACCGTATAAGCTCTTTGAAACGTGGTTTATATAAAAAGAAGCTGAAGAAAATCCTGGCGGAACGTGAAAGCGCGGCTAAAAAACAAAAAGGTGAAAGATGAATAAGCCCCGGATTGTCTTTATGGGTACTCCAGATTTTGCTGTCCCCGCCCTTCAGGCTCTGCTGCAACGGAGGGAGCGGGTGGTGGCGGCGGTGACCCAGCCGGATCGTCGTCAAGGGCGCGGCCGTAAGCTGAGCCCGCCGCCGGTGAAGGAACTGGCCCTTGAGGCTGGAATTCCCATATTACAACCCGAAAAGATCAAGGGGGTTCTGGTAGATTTACTGCGCCCCCTGCGGCCAGATTTAATTATCGTGGCGGCCTACGGCCGGATTCTGCCGGAGGAAGTTCTAGAGCTGCCGCCCCAGGGCTGTATCAATATTCACGGCTCTCTGCTGCCCAGACTGCGGGGGGCGGCTCCCATCCAGCGGGCCATTCTGAATGGCGATATTGAAACGGGGATTACCACCATGCTCATGGCCGCCGGGCTGGATACCGGGGATATATTATTATCCGCCTCTCTGCCCATTGGCGCTGATGATACATCTGGTATCCTGTTCACGGCCATGGCTGATTTGGGGGCCGGGCTTCTAAGCGACACCCTGGACGCCTTAGAGGCCGGTACCCTCACGCCCCGGCCCCAGGATGATACCCTTGCCACTCTGGCTCCACCCCTCTTGAAGGAAGAGGCGGTTATTGACTGGCCGCGCCCGGCCGCGGCTGTCAGCTGCCAGATTCGGGGGCTTGATCCCTGGCCTCTGGCCTATACCTGGCTGGGAGATAAACGTCTGCGGCTCTTTAAACCGCGGGTCATCAAGGGGCAGAATGCTCAGCCGGGGACGATCATAACGGCTGACAAAAGGGGTTTGCTGGTCGCCTGCGGCTCAGATGCCCTCCTTATCAGGGAGGTACAGTTAAACGGCGGCAAACGGATGCCGGTGGCCTCCTTCATCCAGGGCCGTTCACTGCCGGTCGGGGAGACGCTTGGCGTTTAGCCAGACCGTGCTGCTATGAACAATACCCCCGCTATCCTTTATGCCGACTGTTTTTCAGGGATCAGCGGCGATATGTTTCTCGCCGCCCTGTTAGATGCCGGTCTGCCTCTAAATGTCCTCCAGAGCGGGCTTGATCTTCTGGATCTCTCAGGCTATGAATTATGCCCCGTTGAGCGGCCCCAGGGCAGTATTGCCGCCCATGGTTTTGAGGTGCGGGTGGCCGCGGTTCAGAAAGCAAGAACCTGGCTGGAGATCAAGGCCATGATCGCCGCCAGCGCTTTAACAGCCGCGGTTAAACAACGGGCTCAAGCCATCTTTAAGACCCTGGCTCAGGCAGAGGCCCATATTCACGGCCAGAGTGAAGATGAGGTGCATTTTCACGAGGTGGGGGCGGTGGACAGCATTGTTGATATTGTCGGAGCCGCCATTGGTCTGGAGTATTTTCACATTGTGAAGTTTGCCGCTTCGCCCCTGCCCATGCCCACGGGCTGGGTGGAGTGCCGCCATGGCCGCCTGCCCCTGCCTGCTCCGGCGGTCTGCGAGATATTAAAGGGTGTTCCCGTTTATGGGGTCAATCTTCAGCAGGAACTGGTTACTCCCACGGGAGCCGCGATTATCAAGGCCATGGCGGCTGATTTTGGCCCTCAGCCTCCCATGCGTCCCCGTAATATTGGCTATGGGGCGGGAAGCCGGGCGTTAGCCACGGGCCAGCCCAATCTGCTCCGCCTTATTATCGGCGGGGAACGCCGGGTCTTGGAGGCTCAGGAGGTGGTGGTCATGGCAACCAATATTGATGACTGGCCGCCGGAGGGGTATCCCTTTTTAAGTGCCAGACTCCTTGATGCCGGGGCCCTGGACGTTATCCTGATTCCCATTCAGATGAAGAAGGGACGGCCGGGGTTCATGATTGAGGTCATGGCGGAGCCCGCGTTCGTCCCGGCCCTGAAGGATATCCTCCTCAGCGAGACCACGGCTATTGGTCTCCGTTTCCGGCGTGAGGAACGCTTTACTCTGGTTCGGGAGAGCGGCTGGCTGTCAAGCGCCCTGGGCCTCATTCGGGCCAAGAGGGTAACGACCCCGGAGGGCGGCAGCCGGATAAGCCCGGAATATGAGGATTGTAAACGCCTGGCCCGGCAGCATCAAATATCCTTACGGGCGGTCTATGAGGAGGCATGCCGGCGGCCGGTGACCGATTTCAGACGGGAGGAGGCGGATGAATAATCTGATTATGTTTATTGCCACCGGCTTCTATAGCGGTTATCTGCCGGTGGCTCCCGGTACTTGGGGGTCACTGGCGGCCCTGCCGCTTAATTTTCTGCTGCTCAAACTCAGTACGCCCTATTACGCCATGGCTTTGATTATTATCTTTATTCTGGCCGTGGCCGCCGCCGGTTCAGCGGAGAAGATTATTGACCGTAAAGATCCTGGGGCAGTAGTAATTGATGAGATAATCGGTATGCTCATTACCCTTATTGGCGCACCATTCACCCCCCTGGCCTGGGTAACGGGCTTTCTGCTCTTCCGCCTCTTTGACATCTGGAAGCCCTTCCCCGTCCGCTGGGCCGACCGCCACCTGAACGGCGGCCTGGGTATTGTCTTAGATGATGTCCTTGCCGCGGCTTACGCCCTCCTCTGTATGCAGATTTTTCGTTTATGGTAAAAGGAAACTCCAAAAACCCAAAAACTTAAAAAAAATCGCAAAGGCACGGACACAGGGGCCTGGTGATACGTCCTTTATCCAACATGATAATAGATTTTCACACCCATATCTTCCCCGATAAGCTGGCCGCCGCGGCTATCCCAAAACTGGAAAAGGCGGGCGGCATCACGGCCCATACCAACGGTACCAGACAGGGCTTGTTGGATTCCATGGCCCAGGCCGGGGTTGATAAAAGCGTGGTCTGCACCATTGCCACCCGCCCTGAGCAATTTGAGCCCATCCTGAACTGGGCCACGAAATTTGCCGATGAACGTCTCATCCCCTTTCCCTCAGTACATCCAGCTGCCCCTGACTGTCTGCGCCAGATTGATCGGATTAAAAATGCCGGATTTAAGGGGATCAAGATGCACCCCTATTATCAGGATTTTTATCTGAACGAGGCCCGTCTAACCCCCGTCTATGAGCGAATCAGCGGTCACGGTCTGATTCTTCTCCTGCATACCGGCTTTGATCTGGCTTTCCCGAAAATCAGGCGGGCAGATCCGGCCCAGATTGTCCAGGTGGCGGAGAGTTTTCCAAAATTGAAATTAGTCGCCTCGCATCTTGGCGCCTGGCGCCTGTGGGATGAGGTGCGTGATATACTCTGCGGCCGGGAAATTTACATGGATATTTCCTTTGCCTTGGATTTTCTGCCCCCGGCCCAGGCCAGGAATATTATTATCAGCCATCCGGCTGATTTTCTGCTCTTTGGCAGTGATTCACCCTGGACGGGGCAGAGAGCAACCCTTGACCTGTTGAGCCGTCTGGATCTAAAGACGGAGTTACAAAACAAGATTCTGGGCGGCAATGCCAGCCGTCTCTTGAATGATGCCTGACCTCCATTGCCAGGGATTAGAATTTGACAAAAATGCCGTTTTATGATGATATGATAAAATAAGAGTTTGTTGTGAAAAATGGTCAACAATGAGGGGAAAGTCATGTATAAAATGACAGTATGCGCGGCTTTGGTAATAATCTGTTTTACGGCCGTGCTTGCCCATGCTGCTGAAACAATCAACATTGCGGTGAGCAGGGGAGACTGCCTGGTTTGTCTCTGTGAAAAATATCTTGATGACCCTGCCAATGACTGGCCTAAAATAGCCCGTCTCAATCATCTCTCCAATCCGGCACGGATTTATCCGGGTGATGTTCTTACCTTTCCCGTTGATTTACTTAAAGGCGTTCCTCTGGCCGGGGTTGTAACTTTTCTTAAGGGGGAGGCCGATTTTTTGCCGGCTGGCCGCTCCTCCTGGATACCGCTGAAGCTTAATGCTGTTCTTATGCAGGGCGAGGTAATCAGGACACTTAAGGCCAGCGCGGTGCAAATATCCTATCAAGACGGGGATATTCTGTTTTTACGTGATAATACCAGGCTGCGTATTGACAGTGCCAGAGCTCGAACCAGCCATAACCGCGTATACGAGATGTTTCTAAAGGCAGGGCGGGTAATAAATACCATCAGGCGTTCCACCGGCAAAAAAGTCCGTTACCGGGTGCGTACCCCAACGGCGGTTGCCGCGGCGCGTGGTACTGAGTTCCGTACCAGGGTGGAGGGGAATGACATCACCAGGGTTGAAGTGCTCAAGGGGACGGTTAATGTTGCCGCCGACGGCAGAGTGGTTGATGTGGCGGCTGGTAGTGGAGCAGTTGTCAGGTCAAAGGAGACCGCTCCGCAACTGGCGGTACTTCTGCCGCCGCCCCGGCCTCTGGCCGTTAAATCTCTTTATCGGCAGATGCCGCTGGAATTTTCCTTCTCCTCGGTTGCCGGAGCGGCCTTCTTCAGGGTTATGCTGGCCCGTGATGCGGCCCTTAAAGATGTGGTCAAAGAGAAGAAAATCATCCCGTCCGCTGTCCTGCGTATTGTCGGCGTTAAAGACGGCATGTATTTTCTCGGCTGTCGAACCATTGACCGTTTCGGTTTAGAGGGGCCTTTTGACAAACCCGTCCGGGTAAAGGTTCGAGTGAACCCCCTGCCGCCCTTTATTAAATTTCCCAAGTCCCAAGCCGATCTTAAAGAGCAGAAGATCAAACTGCTGTGGCTCAGAGTTGGTGACGCGGCGGCCTATCATCTCCAGCTGGCGGCCGATAAAGCCTTTACCACCCCCATCATTGACGCGAAAGATATTAATGGTACTGCCTACCAGACCGCGAAGCTGGCTTATGGTACCTATTATTTTCGGCTCAGCTCCATTGCTGCTGATAATTATGAGGGGGTATGGTCTGATACAGGCCGCTTTACCTTTATTCCACCGCCGCCCGCTCCACCCATTGAGCCGCCCAGACTTGGCAAAGGCAAGGATGTTCATATCCGCTGGCGGAATATTGGCCCTGGCATCACCTATCAGGTTCAGATTGCCAGGCGGCCTGATTTCGGTACCCTCTGGTTAGACAAGACAGTAAAAAAAGCGGAGTTATCTTTTGCCCGCCCCAAAAAGGCCGCCACTTATTATGTTCGTACCAGAGCCATTGATCCGGACGGCTACACCGGCAACTGGTCAGCGCCGCAGTCTTTTAATATTCGCCAGGGCTGGGAAGGCTGGGCCTTTGGGACTTTTTTTGTAACCTTAATTGCCATAACCATGTAAAATTATGGGAAAAAACGGATTCCACGGTAAGCCGTTGCACCGTTTCCTGCTGCTTGCTTTTTTGTCGGGACTCTTTATTGTCGCCTTTGATTATCTCGGTTTTTTTGAAGGCCTTAACAACTATTGCTATGACCTTTATTTCCGTCTCCAGCCGACAACGACCGTCAATAAGCGTATAGTCCTGATTACGGTTGATGGCGAAAGTTTGCAGAAATTAGGCCGCTGGCCAATTTCGCGGAAATACTATGCCGAACTGCTCCAGCGTCTTAAGCTGGCGGATGTGGTGGGTTTTGATATTCTTTTTGATGAACCCAGTAAGGATGACGCACTGTTTCGGGCCGCTATCCGCCGCCAGGGACGAGTCGTTCTTGCCGCCCATGTTAATCGTTATCTGCAGGTCAAACTCCCGGTATTTTATCGTGATGCCGCGGCTCTCGGCCATGTTCATATTGATCTGGATGTGGATGGTGAGGCCCGTTATGTCTTTAATAAAATTGCCATGGGCAATACCGAGCTGCCGTCTTTGGCCAAGGCTATGGCAGATTTTGGCCGTGAACCGGGTTATTTTTCTCAGCTACGGAGGGCAAATGGCTATCTTCGTCAGTCAGAGCGGATGGGAATCAACTATTATGGCGATGTCTTTCAACGGCTGGCGCTGGCTGATGTGCTTAACGGTGATCATTTTCCTCAGGCCTTTTTCAGCCATAAACTGGTGCTGGTAGGGGTAACGGCATCCGGGCTGGAAGACAGATACTCGACACCGGTATCAACAGAAGGACGCGGTATGGCTGGTGTTGTCCTCCAGGCAACCATTCTGAATAACATCCTGAATCACAGCGGAATGGCCCGAATGCCGCCATGGCAGGCATTTAGTATTTTCCTGCTGTTTTATATTGTGACTTTATGGGCCGCTTTTTTCTTCAGGCGTCAGGGGCTGGCCTTTTTTCTAGCCCTGGTTTTCCTGGTATTTCTACTTTCATTTATCGCTCACCGTTGGTTTTATGTGTGGATAGGGCCCGCACCATTTCTTTTGGCATGTCTGACTAATTTTATCTGCGTCTGGGGTCTGCGTCTGGAACTTATGAGTCGGCAGTTATCTCTATCCAATCGTGAATGGCAGGATTCTTTTGACAGTATGACCGATGCTATTTTTATTTATGGTCTGGCTGGCACTCTGGTAAAAGAAAATAGCGCGGCTAAGTCCTTTCGGCATGGTATTGTGGCGGATATACTTGCTGAACGCAGCAGACTGCTGCTTGCGGGAGACGAGGTGAAGGACAAAGTTCAGATTGTCGACCCGGATCTTAACAAGCATCTCGAAATCAGATCCTGGCGCCGTCTCGATGAGAATCAGCGTTTGCTTGGCGTGATGCATGTAATTGTCGATGTAACCGAAAAAAAACTCATGGAGATTAAAGAGACCGCCCTCCAGGCCCAACTGATTACGGCTCAGCGTATGGAGGCTATCGCCAGTCTGGCCGGAGGGGTTGCCCATGACTTTAATAATGTCTTGAGTGCTATTCTCGGCTATGGCGAGTTGCTGGCGCTGGAGTTGTCTGAGCAGCCTGACCTGTATGACAAGGTGCGCATTATTCTTGAAGCTGGAGAGCGGGGAGCAACCCTGGCGCGCCAGCTTCTTCTTTTCAGCCGTAAAAAACAAACAGCAAAACAGGTGACTGATCTTGGTACTCTTGCCGATAATATGGTGAAGATGCTGACCAGAATGCTGGGTAATAATATCAAAATTGTTTTGGAACTCAATCCTGGGAAAGGCCCGATATTTGCCGATCCAGGCCAGATAGAGCAGGTGGTGATGAATCTGGTGGTGAATGCCAGAGATGCCATGCCTGAGGGCGGCGTATTGTCCATTGTTGTCGATGAGTACGCGGCCTTGGGAAACGAGATGTTAGACAGCGGCATGCTGCGGGTCGGCAGGTATATTCGGATGACCGTGAGTGATACTGGTGAGGGAATAACGCCTGAGCAGCTTGGGCATATCTTTGAGCCCTTTTATTCAACCAAGGAAGAGGGGAAGGGAACTGGTCTGGGTTTGGCAACAGTCTTGCGGATTATTGAGCAGCATCAGGGCGGTATCTCAGTGGCGAGTGAAGTTGGTCGGGGCACGTCATTTATAGTTTGTTTGCCGCGCGTCAAGGGGGAGGTACTGCAGGGGGTATCCGCCGTTGTGCCGGTGATGCTTAGGGGTGGAGAAAAAATATTACTGGCTGAGCATGATCCGCTTTTGGGGACAATGCTGGGCGATATTCTTAATTCTCTCGGTTATAGCGTTACGTTGAAGCCTAAAGGCAGCGATGCCGTGGCCTTTGGCAGTAAAAACAGCTTTGATCTATTGATAACCGAGGTCATTATGCCTGATATAAGCGGCAAGGAAATAGGGCAGATGCTGCGACATATCAAGCCGGCCATTAAAATTCTGTATATCTCCGGTTACCCGGAAGAGGCTCTGTCTCGTTACGGGGAATGGCTGCCAGGGAAGGAGTTCTTTATGCAGAAGCCCATAACCTCGGCCATCCTCGCCGCTAAGATCAGGTCAATTCTTGATAATTAAATTCGGGTATGGGGTGTCTCTTAATGGGCGATAACAAAGGCACCGGGGAAACGGCCTGCCAGGCGCCTTTCCATGGCCCGGGCTGTTTTGAGCCGCCGCCCGGCCCGTACCTGAACCCGATAGAGCCTGCTGCCGTGCCTGTTTAAGCGGCTTATGACCTTATATCCCTGACTTAAAAGGCTGTTACGCAGGCGTCTGGCATTCTTGCGGTTGGCAAAGGCCCCAACCTGGACGAAGAAATTACCTCTGTTAAAGTTTTTATAGGGCAGGAATCGTCTGCCGTCTCTCTGGCCGCTGTGAATGGCAGCGGTCTCGCCCAGGGCGGTTATTCTGACATGGGCGGTGCCCTTATGCAGCATGCCAAGTTTCATGGCTCCCGCCTTGGTAAGATCAATAATGCGGCCGCGGACAAAGGGGCCGCGATCATTGATCCTGACAACGGTATGACGGCCGTTCTCGAGATTCGTCACTAACAGGTAGGTGTTCATGGGCAGAGTTTTGTGGGCCGCGGTTTTTTCATACATATTATAGATTTCGCCGTTGGAGGTCTTACGGCCGTGAAATTTAGGGCCGTACCAGGAGGCAATGCCGGTTTCCGTGTAACCGTAGGCCGAGGGAATAGGATAATAGGTTCTGCCATGCACCTGGTAGGGCCTCTGGGTGCCGGGTACCCTGGCTCTGGGCGGCAGCTGTTTGGCAGGGTAGGTAAAACGAGGCGGCAGCCTTGAATAGGGAACATGGTTGGCGGCGCAGCCGCTTAATAAAAAAATAAGCAGGATGGCGGCGATTTTAATAAATTTCATGGTTCGTATTTAGTTGACTTTTAATCTCTGGCGGAAAAATGCCCCGGCCCGGCCAGTAGTGTGCGGAGTGTAGGGTTGCGGGGCCGAATAGGCGGCGGCGGGTTTTACGGCATCGAGGATAACCTTGCCGTCTTTGTTCACGTATGACAGGCTCAGGTCAAGAATGGTGCGGCAGACCTGGAGGATACCGTGGGAATCACGGCAGATTTTTACCGGTTCCCAGCGTCTTGAGAGATAGGTCTTGAGCCAGATGCCAGGCTGCTCACCGCCGTTCAGTTTGTCGGTCATTACTGCTCCGCCCTGGCCGTTGTCCTGGAAGAGATTGGCATCCAGCTGCTGCTCCACCTCAAAGTCTCCCTGCCGGGTCAGGGCCAGCCAGGCATTAAAATTATCGTTGTCCTGGCGCAGGAGGCTGATGCCGCTGTCATTAAAACTCCATTGGGCGTGGCATACCTGACAGGCCGTTCTTTTGATTTTATGGGCCGGATTTACGGCCTGGGGAATTTGGTGTTTTCTGCCGTCCTTTTTTTCGGTCAACCAGGGAAGGCCGTTCTTTATAGTAATATTGGCGGGTATTAAGGTGCCTTTTTTGTAGAGATGGCAGTCTTTGCAGCTTGGCCCTTTGGCCCGGCCCATGAGTTGACTGCCGGGGTGGCAGTCAACGCAGACCATCCCGCGCTGCTGGTGGATATCAGGGGTTAATTGATGATATCTGATGCCGTAAGGCGGCTGGTAATTGTTGCTGGTGCTGAATGGGGTTCGATAATCCCAGTTATAGTTGTGTTCAAAACGGCCGTAAAAGTCAGCCCCCACGACATTGCCATAATGGCAGCTCTGGCATTGATAATCGCCGGGAGTGGCAAGGAAGGCGTGAGAGGTTAATTTGTCGTTGCGGTAGCTTAAATGGCAGGCTGCACAGCCCAGGCCGTGCAGGGTGGCGGGATAGGGGTCGCCGCTATAAAAAAGATGGCAGCGCAGGCAGCGGCGGCGCAGCATGTCATCGGCCAGTTGCAACGGTGTTGCGGGCCTGGCGGCTGGCGGAATATCGGTGAGGGAGGCCAGGTCGCGGGAGGCGCCAAAGGCCCGCCGGGTCAGATTTACGGCTCGGCGCAGGGTAAAATGGGGTGAGGAACGCAGGGCGGCAACCTCCCTGGCATGGCAGGGGCCGCAGCGTTTGCCCATCATCTCTGGACTGGCGGGAGCGGCT
>CAZZJP010000055.1:0-10728 GCA_964654555.1 uncultured Desulfobulbia bacterium | reverse complement strand
TACGTATGCTGGACGGCATTATCAGCCGCAGATTGGGTGCAGCTAAATAGTTACCGATATTTAACTGATTGCCGGGAGTATCGCAAGTGGAGAGTTGTCTCTCTTGAATTTGAATTAAAAACCCAAGGTGTGATATGGATTTAAAAAAATATGAATTACAGGGAGAAAAAGCAGAGCTCAAAATTAATGGTCAGGTCTATGATTTTCCGGTTCTGGAAGGCAGCAAGGGGGAGCGGGTTATTGATATCAGCACATTAAGAAAACGTACCGGCTGTGTAACTCTGGATTATGGTTACATGAATACCGGTTCATGCGCCAGCGCCATTACTTATCTTGACGGCGAAAAGGGCATTCTTAATTATCGTGGTTATTCCATTGCTGATCTGGCGGATAACTGTCAGTTCGTGGAGGTGGCCTATCTGTTGATTAACGGTTGCCTGCCAACGGCTAACGAATTGACTCATTTTAAAGTTCTGATGAACAAATATTCTCTTATGCATGAGGATATGATTCATTTCTTTGACCGTTTCCCGCCTGATTCCCCGCCCATGTCTATTCTCTCTTCCATCGTTAACGCCCTGTCGGTGTTTTATCCGGAGATGATTAATAATCCCATGGAGAAGATAGACAAAATGGCGGCCCGTCTGTTGTCCAAGGTGCGTACCATTGCCGCCTTCTCGTATAAAAAATCAATGGGCCAGCCTCTGGTTTATCCGCGCCATGATTATTCCTATTGCGCCAATTTTCTGAACATGATGTTTGATTCGCCGGTGGCCCCTTATGAGGTTAATCCGGTGATTGTCAATGCCCTGGATAAACTGCTTATTCTGCATGCCGATCATGAACAGAATTGTTCTACCTCCACCGTTCGTCTCGTGGGCAGCGCTCATGTTAATCTTTACGCCTCTATCTCCGCCGGGATCAGCGCCCTGTGGGGGCCCCTGCACGGCGGGGCCAATCAGGCCGTTATGCAGATGCTGGAGCGCATATACCTGGAGGGCGGAAATTATAAGAAATATATTGATAAGGCCAAGGATCGTAATGACCCCTTCCGGCTGGTGGGCTTTGGGCACCGGGTTTATAAGACCCATGATCCCCGCAGCCGGATTATCAAAAAGGTCTGCGATGAGGTGTTGACCACCTTGAACTGCCACGATCCTCTGCTCGATATTGCCAAGGAAATTGAAGAGGTCGCCCTGCATGACGACTATTTTCTTGAGCGTAATCTTTATCCCAATGTGGATTTCTACAGCGGTATAATTTACAAGGCCATTGGCATACCAGATGATATGTTCACCGTGATGTTCGCCCTGGGACGGCTGCCGGGCTGGATAGCCCAATGGAAGGAGATGTGGGATGATGATAATTGGCGGATAGGCCGTCCGCGGCAGCTTTATGTGGGCCCGGTGAAGCGTACTTTTATGCCTATTGATAAGCGTACTGTCTGCAATGAACGTTTTTCGTGATTTGTTTCAAAAAATTAAAGTTTCAGAGCGGAATACCGATAAATGAATGACGTGGTGGTTTTTTTTATTTGAAATGACGTTGTTCGGAGTTAATCATGAATATTAATTCCCTGCTTGCCGGGCTTTCGGTTCCGGCGGCTGGCCAGTCCACAGGCCGTGCCAGGGTAAATACTTCCCCTGGTCCTTTCTCTTCCGTTGCCGGGGTGGATTCCTTTACCCGGAGCAGTCCCTCCTCGTCCGTCTCACTTCCACCGCTCTATACCAGGGCGGCAGCCGCTGGCGGCTTGAAGCGATCAGCTAACCACGGCGGTGATTCTCGTCAGTCCACCGGGGCGGCAGAGAAGCAGGTGAACCCCAATGCTGACAATGCCGCCGCTCCTGAACAGGGGGGCAGGGATGAAGGGCTGGATGAGACGTCAAAGAACTCTGCCGGGCCGCGGAAACCCAATGGCACCCCGCTGAGCAGTTCTGAAAAGTTACTGATAGATAAATTACAGAAGGTGGATCAGGAGGTTCATAATCACGAGCTGGCCCATTTGGCGGCGGCGGGCGGTTATGCCAGAAGCGGGGCCTCGTATCACTATCAGACTGGCCCGGATGGCCGTAAATACGCAGTGGGCGGCGAGGTGCAAATAGATACCTCGCAGGGCAAGACCCCCGAGGAGACAATCTCCAAAATGGAGACAGTGCGGCGGGCGGCATTGGCCCCGGCCAGTCCTTCCGGGCAGGATCAGCTGGTGGCGGCCCAATCTACTGTTCGTATTGCTAAAGCGGCTCAAGAAATAGTGCGGATTGCCGCTGAACGTAATGCTAAAGAGGGCGAGGCGGCCGCGGCTGCTGTTAAAGGCGCTCAATCTGGCCGGGATGATGGCCGAACTCCAATTCTGCAGGCGGCTGGCGCTGCGCTTATGACCCCTGATTCTTCTGCTGTTCAGCCTTCAGCATCGCATCGTAATGCCATCCGGCAGTATCTTCGTTCAGCCGCCGGTTCCTTTGGCCGTGTCGTCTGATTATTCCCCCTTCTGATCTTAAAGTCCTTGACAAAGTCATGGGCTGAAACCATAATCAAGCGATTAAATTAATCGTTTGAGGGGTATTATGCGTACAGATATAGTCCATATTGGAGCTGGGGAGCTTACCTACGAAATTCGTAATATTGTTACGGTTGGTGAGGAATTACAAAAATTGGGGATTAATGTCCACTGGGAAAATATCGGCGATCCGGTGGCCAAGGGTGAGGTCATTCCAGCCTGGATGAAGAATATTGTCGCTGGTCTGGCTCAACAGGATGCCTCCTACGGCTATTCACCAACCCGGGGGGTTCTGGCTACGAGAGAGTATCTGGTGGAACTCACTAATCAGCGGGGGGGAGCCCAGATCACCCCGGATGATATAATTTTTTTTAATGGTTTAGGCGATGCTATCAGCAAGATCTATGGTATGCTTAAACGTACTGCCCGGGTGGTTATGCCTTCGCCGAGTTACACTACTCACTCCTCGGCTGAGGCCGCTCATGCTGGAGACCGTCCGGTTACCTACCGCCTTGATCCCGGCAATATGTGGTATCCCGATCTTGATGATCTGGAAAAACGCATAAAATATAATCCGGCGGTGGTAGCGATTCTGATTATTAACCCGGATAATCCCACAGGGGCGGTCTATCCTGAGGAAATTTTGCGCGGCATGGTGGAGCTGGCCCGTAAATATGATCTCTTTGTCATCTGTGATGAAGTCTATCTGAACATCGTCTATAACGATTTTAAAACTCTGCCGTTATCCGATCTTATCGGTGATGTGCCTGCCATTGCCATGCGTGGTCTCTCCAAGGAAATGCCCTGGCCCGGCGGGCGCTGCGGCTGGATAGAGGTTTATAACGGCCATCAAAGTCCGATATTTGAGAAATATATAAATTCGGTGTTGAACTCCAAGATGCTGGAGGTCTGTTCAACCACCCTGCCGCAGCTTGTCCTGCCGGAGTTGTTTAAGCACCCGGAATATCATGGCTATCTTCAGGAGCGCATTGACCGTTATGAACGCTATTCCAATATCGCCTATGACTGCCTCAATAGAGTAGGCGGTATCATGGTAAACCGCACCAACGGGGCCTTCTATTTGAGTATCGCCTTTGTCCCTGGCCGCCTCAATCATGAGCAGACTCTGCCCATCGCCAATAACGAGGTACGTCATAAGGTGGAGGTACTGGTTAATCAATGCGGGGTTTCCTTGGATAAGCGCTTTGTCTATTATCTTTTGGGTTCCACTGGAATCTGTACGGTACCCTTAACCTCATTCGCCACCGATCTGGACGGTATCCGAGTTACCATGCTGGAACGTGAGGAGGACGCATTCCGCGAAATCATAGAGACCATTGCCCGGGCCATCCGAGATTATCTGGCCTCTGCCAATTAGTGTGGTTTTTTCTCTGTCTGCTTCTCCTGAAAAAATGAAAGAGATTATCACTACTGCCTCTTCGTTTGTTTTGGCTCATGGTGGTCTGTTACGAAAAAACATTAAAGTCCATTCTACTCTCTGCCGATAAGCCACCTGAAGTTAAAGTTTCTTTTAAGCCCTCTATTTACATCGGGGGCCTTATTCAGGAGAAAGACAATGGCTGGTTCAATCAGTACCTTGGGTATAGGCTCCGGGTTGCAATTACAGAGTATCCTGGATCAGTTGCGGGCCGTAGATCAGAAGGTTATTGATCGTAAGAGTGATAAAATTACCGGCCTGAACACTCAGCTTAACGAATTCACCGTAGTTAATAATAAGCTGATTACCTTAAAGTCATCGGCCTTAACCCTCTCCCTTTCCGGTACTTATCTCAGTCGAACCATTACCAGTTCTAACGACAGCGCCATTAGTGCCACCGTCCTGGAGGGAACTACGGTTAAGGCCAGTACGTTGGTGGTATCTAATCTCGCCAAGCAGAGCCTCTGGACCTCCAGCAGCGGTTTTGCCAGCAAGGATGTCAGTATTGCCTCTGCCGACGCTACGTTAACTGTTCAGCTCGGTAATAATGTTCCGGCCACTGAGATGTCACTTGCCGTTACCAGCGGCACCACTCTCAGTCAATTAGTCGACAATATTAATAAGGCCGCCGATAATCCGGGGATTACCGCCTCCATCGTCAACGACGGTTTAGATCCTGCCAATCCCTATAAATTGGTGTTGCAGTCCAATGCTACTGGTGAGGATAACCGAATCAGTATTCTCCAGCAGCTGCCGGACGCGTCTCTTGCTGAGGACAGCTCTCAAACAGCAGCAAACTCTCTTGACTCCCAGTTTACCGTGGATGGCGTTGCCTATCAGCGCCAGAAGAATAATACTATTGATGATGTTATTGCCGGTGTTTCTTTAACCCTTAAAAGTGTTGCTACGGCCACTTTGACGGTGGCCCGTGATACCGATGGCCTGAAGAAAAACATTAAGTCTTTGGTTACTGCTTATAACGATGTGGTGCAGGAGGTGAGTACCAAGAGCGCTTACGATACCAAGACCAAAAAATTTGGTATTTTGGCTGACACCACCCTGAGAGATCTGCCGACTGAGTTAGAGGGTTTAATGACCTCCGGCAATAAGGCGGACAGCACTGGAACGATTAAAAATCTGTTTGATCTGGGAATGGCTTTTAACCGCGATGGCTCTATAACTATTGATGACAGCGTGTTAAGTGCTGCGGTAAGTGCCGATCCCGACAAAATAAAGTCTTTTTTTCTTGGTGATTCAGCTAAGGGAATAACCGGTTTTGCCGATAAAGTTAATGATCGTCTGCGGACCATGACCGGCAATAAGGGGGCGGTGGCCGGCGAAAAGACGGCCGCCCGGAGTCGTATTGATGATCTGAAGAATCAGATTAGTGAAGATGACAGCCGGCTTGATAAAAAATACGCTGAGCTTACTAAACAGTTTGTTGCCTTGGATCAGTTTATGAGTCAAATGTCAAATATGTCGAGCTTTCTCACCGGTCAATTTAACAGCCTGAGCCAAGGGTGGAGCGGGACGGGAAACAACAGCAGTTCGTAGATGCAGGCCGCCCTTTGTCAGGGGACGCGCGCCGCTAATTTGGAATTTGCGCTATAACAAGTGAGGAGAATATATGAAGACAGATAAGGCGCGTAATGCTTATCAGCAGACCGAGGCCCTGAGTAAGATTCATCCGGTGAAGCTGATTCAGCTGATGTATGAACGGTTGCTGGTGCATCTTGATTTTGCCGAAAATGCCATGTTGAAGGATGATGCCAAGGGCCGGGGTGAGAATCTTGGCCGGGCCATTGCTCTGGTTACTGAACTATATGCCTCGATTCGTGATGACGATGAATCAGAGGCGGCAGGGTTCCTGCGGGGCCTGTATTCCTCAATCCTGACGGAGCTGCCAAAGGCCGCGATTTCCAATGATATTGAGGTGATACGGACTACAAGCCGTTATGTCAGCCGTTTGAAGGATATTTGGGCCGAGACTGCCATGGTGGAGGCGGGATTGGAGAAGGAAGAGACCTGCGGTACCGGGGAGGTCGAAAATCACAATCAATGTTCGCCGGAACTCCAGGCCGCCAAAGAAAAAACGGTCGCTGGCCGGGGCTATGGCGGTCGGCATTACGGCCAGGCAGCCCTGGCGAGTCTTTCGGTTTCCATCTGAAATTTCATATATCAGAAGTGTGGAGGAAAATTGTATTGGCAAAGCGGGATGATAAAGAGGTTAGAGCCGTAATGGAGGTTCTGGAGCAATTTATCGGTCGTCAGCGTGATTATATAAAGGCTCTGAAAGATCGTGACTATGACTCTCTCTTGGAGTGGCCCCTGGAAATGAGCCGCTTCCGGGCTATTTTCAAGCGGTTGATTACCGCTCTTGAGCAAAAAATGATGACTCCCGCGGTTAGAGAACAGCTGGAGGTATTAATAGCGTTGACCGTTAGCCAGGCGGATGAAATAGTTGCTCTTGGCAGCCGGCGGCATAAGGAGATGGCCTTGAGTTTACCACGTCTGCGCCGGGGGAGATCGGCTCTGCGCGGCTATGGTAACCTGACTGTTCAGCGGCCGGCGGAATTTTTGAGTAGCAGCGGGTAAGTTCATGGATGAATTTATCCTTGAAAAAACAAAATGGAGGTGTGGCTATGGATGTTAATGTAAATACCGATGTTAAGGCTTATGGAGTACCTGTAGTTCCGGTGATTGAACGTGAAGACAAAACAAAACCACCGGTGGAGCCGGTACAAAAGAATAGCGAATCGCAGGCCGGGTCGTTAAATGATAAGGCCCTGCACGGTGAGCGTAAACAGGCTGATGGCAGTGCCGAGTCCGCGAAGGTAAGTAAGGCCGAACTGCGCAATTCAGTAAATGTGGCTCAGAAACGTTTAGATGACATTGGCGGTAATCTGAGTCTTGGCCTGCATGAACAGCCGGACAATGGTACCATTGTTGTTCAGATCAGGGATAAACGAAGCAATAAGGTGGTCAGGCAGATTCCTTCCAAGGCCGTCATGGAATTACGCATGAAACTGGATGAACTGGCCGGGTTGCTTTTCGACAAAAACGCCTGATAAATTTTGTTCATAAATTATTTTTAAGCTCTTATTCTCTCCGGGCAGGATTCATCCTGCGTCGCAATAATATTTTTGCGCCTTATTTCTCCCCTTCCTTTAGTTCAAACCCTTTTTTTAAGGGCCTCCATCCTTTTTTTGCTTGACAATTCATCATGGCGTTAATAAGTTCGTTATTTCATATGTGGATGTGAAACCCAAAAATGGGCTCAATGTTTTTTGGTTATATTATAGTCCTGTTTTGTTTAATAAATTTATCCAAAGGAGACAGAAGCAAATGACAAAATTAGTTGCGCCACACGGTGGCAAGGGTTTGGTATGTTGTCTGTTACATGGCAGTGAACTTGAGGCCGAGAAGACCAAGGCCGCCGGTCTGAAGAAGATTCAGATCAGCAGCCGGGCCAAAGGCGACCTGATCATGATGGGGATTGGCGGTTTCAGCCCTCTTGACGGTTTTATGACCAAGGCTGACTGGAAGAGCGTCTGTGAAAAGTTCACCGTGGCCGACGGCACTTTCTGGCCGGTTCCGGTTACTCTGGATTGTGATAAGGTCGATGCCGATGCTATCAATGTTGGTGACGAAATTGCCCTGGAGCATGAGGGGATCATCTACGCCACCATGAAGGTCAGCGAGAAGTTTGAGATGAGCGAGACCGACAAGAAGTGGGAATGTGAGAAGGTCTTTAAGGGTTGTGGTGAGGAATCAGAGGGGGATAACTTCTGGAAGATCGCCCCTGAGGATCATCCCGGCGTTATCATGGTTATGAATCAGAAGGACGTTAATCTCGCCGGAACGGTTAAGGTACTCTCCGAGGGTGAGTATCCCGCCGAGTACAAGGGCGTTTATCTGACTCCGACTGAGACCAGGGCCATCTTTGAAGAGCGCGGCTGGAAGGATGTTGCTGCCCTTCAGCTTCGTAATCCCATGCATCGTTCCCACGAGTATCTCTGCAAGATCGCCGTTGAGGTCTGTGACGGAGTTATGATTCATTCTCTCATCGGTAATCTGAAGCCCGGTGATATTCCTGCCGATGTTCGGGTTAAGGCTATTAACTGTCTCGTTGATAACTATTTTGTCAACGACAATGTTGTCCAGGCCGGTTATCCGCTGGATATGCGTTATGCCGGTCCCCGTGAGGCCCTGCTTCATGCCACCTTCCGTCAGAATTACGGGATTAACAAGATGATTATCGGTCGTGACCATGCTGGTGTTGGTGACTTCTATGGTCTCTTTGAGGCTCAAGACATATTTGATCAGATTCCCCATCCGGCCGAAGAGGGCAAGGCTCTGCTCTGTGCTCCCCTGAAGATCGATTGGACTTTCTATTGCTTCAAATGTGATGGTATGGCCTCTTTGCGTACCTGCCCGCACAAGAAGGAAGACCGGGTTGTTCTTTCCGGTACCAAGTTGCGTAAGGCCCTGTCTGAGGGTACCGATATTCCGGATCATTTTGGCCGGGAAGAGGTATTGGACATCCTGCGTGAATACTATGCTGGTCTCACCGAAAAGGTTGAGGTTAAAATGCAGGGCGCCGCTTCCGGAGCTGCCATGTAATTTTTGCCTTACTGCTTTTTTGTAAAAAGGGAGGTCTCGTTCTTTTAGGAATGGGGCGTCCCTTTTTTTTCGTCTGAGCTGAACATAAAAATTGGGGAACGGAGATGAAGAGCTTGCGGGTTGGTCTTGGCGACAGGGCCTATGATATTCTAATTGCCCAGAATATGCTGGCTGATATTGGCCGCTATCTGAAGGAGGCGGGTTTTGCCAAACGTTATTTTGTGGTGTCTGACAGCAATGTGACGGAGATATACGGTGAACAGATGCTGGCAAGTCTCAGAGCGGCGGGATATAGCTCTCATCTCTTAACCTTTCCGGCTGGAGAGGAGAGCAAAAACCTGGCGCTTATGGGGCAGCTTGCCAGTCGTCTGGCGCGTCTCGGCATGGACAGGGGTGACGCTTTGCTGGCTTTGGGAGGCGGGGTGACGGGTGATCTTACCGGCTTTCTCGCTGCCTCCTATATGCGTGGTGTGTCCTTTGTGCAGGTTCCCACCTCTCTTCTGGCCCAGGTGGACAGCTCGGTGGGCGGCAAGACTGGAGTGGATATCCCCGAGGGTAAAAATTTAATCGGGGCCTTTTATCAGCCGCGGGCGGTCTTTATAGACAGCGCTGTTCTGGGAACTCTGCCGACCCCGGAGCTTTTAAACGGTCTGGCTGAGGTTATTAAATACGGGGTGATTTATGACCGTGATTTTTTTAACTTCCTTGAAGAGCAGCGGCTGGATATTTTGAGTCTTGAACGTTCTGCCATTGAACGATTGGTGGAATCATGCTGTGCCATTAAGGCCGCGGTGGTCGAGGCCGATGAACGGGAGGCCGATCTGCGCCGTATCCTGAATTTTGGTCATACAATCGGTCACGCGGTGGAGGCTGATTCGGATTTTAAGCTGGCCCATGGCTCGGCAGTGGCAATCGGCATGGCGGCGGCCTGCCGGCTGGCTGTGCTTAGGGGGGGATTCGCGGCCGCTGAGGCCGAGCGGGTAATTCGGCTGATAAGCGATTTTGGTCTGCCAATCAATGTGCCTGCCGCGGCCGAGATCAAGCGTTTAAGGGGCTATTTACTTTCAGACAAGAAGACCGTGGGAGGGCGGGTATTTTTTGTCCTTCCCACTGCCATAGGTAAGGTGGAGATCAGCGCTGATATTGATGCTGCCCTCCTGGATCAGGTTTTGCGCTCCTGACCTCCGGTTAAACAACGAAAACCTATCGTATTGGAGGAGCTATTCGGCGCTATCAGGCGGTGGCTGATGCTTATGATGTGGTTTGAGTTCCAGCAACCACCCTTAAGGATGTATTTAATCTTATCTTTGGCGTCCTGCTTTATGGGAGAGGTCCACTCATAGACGTTACCCAGTAAATCGTGAATTCCAGTGGGACTTATATTGTCAGGATGGGTATCTACCGCGGTGGTGCCTCCGATGTAGGCGGCGGCGGTGTTGGCTTGTTCCGGAGCCCAGTTCTGTCCCCAGGGAAATGGCTGCTGGGAATTAAGTCCTCTGGCGGCGGCCTCCCATTCCGCTTCGTTGGGCAGTCGCTTCCCGGCCCAGGCGGCAAAGGCCATGGCGTCGTGGCGGCTGACCTGTACGACCGGATGATTACCCCGGTTGACTACTGATGAGTCATGGCCCTCCGGATGTCGCCAGTCCGCCCCCTTAATCTGACTGCCACCGCCTCCTCTACTGATGGAAATAGACTGTCGGCCGGTGGCTGGATTGATGGCAGCAACGCATCTGGCCCGATGTACCTGACTATATCCGGCGATTTCGGCCTCGGTCTTATAACCAGTCTCTCTGATAAATAATTCAAAAATGTCATTGGTAACCGGGTATTGTCCCATGTAAAAGGCGTTGAGATGCCGTTGCTCTAAACTATGCTCATCACGATTAGGGGCCGCTGTTCCTAAGATATAGATCCCCGCGGCAATTTTGATAAATCTCGGGGTGAAACGCGCCAGAAGCTGCGCTACCATCCCCTCTTCAGATTCGGTAAGCATCTCTTTAGCCTCGGCCGCCTCCTCCGGCTCCATGTATTTTGATAATACCTCTAAGAGCTTCTTAGGGTTCTCGCCGCTGTCTTGACCGCCTTTTGCCCCATTGTCGACGATTTCCAGCTCGTCATCCATGGCCTCAATCATTTCATCGGGATTGTCATCCCCTTCGGGCGGCTGTTT
>CAZZJP010000054.1:0-10757 GCA_964654555.1 uncultured Desulfobulbia bacterium | reverse complement strand
AGGCAAAGGCCCCGAGAACCAGCCCCAGAAGCTCCGGCCGCATATACTGCATACGGATATTATGCTGGAGCCCCATGGCTCCGGCGATATTCTCCAGAAAACAGGAGATGCAGAGTCCGGTATTGGGGGGATTGCCATAAAAAGACAGGAGCATGGCCCCAATCCCGATAACAGCCCCCATCACAATATAGTCCCGGTTCTTTAACAGTCCCTTCATAAATTCACCCCAGCCATACTACCCGCAACCGCCGGCAATCTTACGCAGCATATAATATAAAACCTTCTTATCCCCGGCCGCACCGGCCTTACCCGCCTTTGCCTCCCGCTCAATGAGGGTCTGGGCCTCAGCCACTGTATTTTTAATCTGCTCTCCACGAAACAAAGGGGTATTCCTGTCTAAAAAATCGGGGTTTAAATCCACCGCCTGCCGATACTGACGCATGGCGGCAATGGGCCGCTGCAGGTGCAGCATGACATCACCCTTAAGCATGTAAACCTCGCCCTCATAGGGATAATCTTTTTGCAAAAGATCGGTCAATTTCATGGCCCGGCGTGGATTACCGGAGGCCAGTAGATTTTTGATGGTTTTGATTTTTCTGGTTAGATCAGAGTTCCGCACGACCTTCAGCAAAGCCCGGCGGCCGCCCGGCACCCTCTTGGGAGTGCTGCCCTGATAAGAGAAAATCAGCACCAGAGCCCAGATCAATAGTACTATTAGAGCGCCAGCGGATATTTTATCTAAACGATCCATAAATGGTATTTAAGCCAAGTTCCTACTTCCGCCCCGCACTCAGACATAAATCAAAATTGTGCCGGTCAGCCTTCAGAGTCAGCTCATCTTTTAAAAGATAGTCAGCTTTCGGCGGGAAGCCGGTGGCAGCCCCGATATAGAAATGGCCGGGGGGCAGAAAGAGGGAATAACGGCCGCTTTTATCCGTCCAGGCCGACAGATAGCGGGGAATCAGCTTAAATTTACGGCCCGGATCAGCGAGGGCATAGGCCAGGGCAGCGGGTTTACCATCCGGCCCCATAATCCGGCCGCTGATCTCCAGCAGATCCTTATTTCGTTTACGGGCCTTAAGGGCCGCGTCCTTTAAACTCATGACCGTAAAATTATAGACCATGTCCTCATCAGGCCCGGCATCGATTTCCACCGCCCCGCCGGAGTGCTTGTCATCCAGCCCCAGGGGGCCGAACTTACGGCCGTCCTTACGCAATACCGCCACCGCCCAATAATGGCCCTGGGGCAAAGCCAGACTGTATTTACCATCGGCCCCGGTACGGTTAGAAATAAAATCCGCCGGTTTCTTGACATTAGGCCCGAGATAGACCGCCACATCGGCCCCGGCGCTTGGTTTGCCGCGTACGTCCGTTACCACGCCGCTCATAACATAGGTTGGCGTAGCGGCGGCCGGCAGCGTAAAGGCCAGAATAAAAAATATAATAAAAAATGTCTTAGTCATAAAAACCCCGGCCCGAGTTCATCTATAATCTGTCTTCTGCTTTTTCAGTTCCACCGGCTCATAGATGACCCGCCCCAGTTCCGGGTCCCGGCGGCCGTCAAAAAACTTATCCGGCCTGGTCTTGCCCTGCCACCAGTTATAACGGGCATCCACGTCCTCAGCGTCAAAATCACCAACCCGGATATCGTAACGTTGGTTATCAATGAAATTATTATGATGAATCTTTATCCCGCTCCCCTTTTTGCGGATAAAAATAGCCATCTCGTTATTTTTAAAGGTATTATTATGAATATCCGCCGTCATTATCAGGGCTCGGAGACCAATATGATTACCTTCAAAAAGGGAGTTTTTAATCTCCACCGGCCCGCTGCGAAACCGAAACCCGCCGTAGGAATTCAGAAATCGGCAATGATTCATAATCAAATTGGTAAAATGGCAGTGAATATCCCAGGCGGCGTATTCAAAATCACAAAAATTAAAATAACTGCCCATGGCCCGGTCAAGCATGATTTCACCCCAACTGTTCGGGGCCTTACGAGTCACGGATGTAAAGCGAATCCGACCGTCGGGCCGCCCCTGCCCCCTTATCTGACCGTAAACCTCCATACCAACCCCTTTGGCCAGCTGAACTGTGGTGCCGGGGGCAATACGGAGGGCAGCACCCCGTGGTACAGTCACATCCTTCGTGAGACGAATCAGACCATACCAGGGAAGATCAAGCGGTACCCGGGCCAGGGGCCAGGTAAAAACAAAAGGCGCAGGGGCCGCCGGTTTATAGCTCACCAGGCCCAGGGAGGGATTATCATGTTTGTCAAAGACGGCCCGGCTCATATCAGCACCGCCCCACCAGTTGCCCGCCGCCCGCACGTTACCGCTGCCGGTAAGCCCCAGGGCGTACATACCGTTGGCCACAATATTATTGCCCTTGATCCTGCCGCTGAAAGAGCGGACGCCAATGCCCCTTTCACCGTTGCCGGCCACGAGATTACCGTTGATCTCACCCCTGGTATCACGAAGACTGATACCGTTCAGACCGTTATTCAATATGGCGTTGGCGCTCACCGTCAGGCTGTCGGTATTCCGTAATAACAGGCCGTTTTCCAGATTAGCGGCCAGCAGATTATGACTGAAGCGGCCAAAGACGGCATTGGCCACCCGCAGACCGAAACGGTTGCCGGCCATGACATTGCGCTCAATTACCGCCTCTCCCTCCCGTATCCGGAGACCGTCCCATTGGTTATCGGCAAAGATATTATCATGAGCGCTGAGATTCTGGCGGAAAAAATTAACCCCGTTTATATTGGCGAATACCTGGTTATTATTAAAATAAACCTCGGAATCCCTGGCCTGAACAGCGCTCTTGTTGTGATAGAACTGGCAGTCTCTGATCTCCACGAGGGATTCCTGAAACTGCAGACCGCGATAATTATGCCGGATGATGCTGTTGGTCACCGCCACATTGGCAAAATGGAAATGCAGACCTCGGTAGGCATCCTCAATCTGGCAGAATTCAATGAGGTTCCGGCTGCGATCGCTGCCGAGAATATTGATGGCGTCCCAGTCACCCCGCCCCCTCTTCTTCTCCGCCGAGCGAAAGATAATGGGAGCGCGCGGCGTACCCTTGGCAATAAATTCGCCCTGGGCCAGGATACCGTTCTCGCCGATGCCGTCACCGTTGGTATCCCGTTTGGTAAACTCCACCACGGTGCCGGGCATAATAATGAGCCGGGCCTTGGGCGCTATCCGCACCTGGCCCGTAATCCGTACCCTGTCCCGCCATATAGTGGTGCCTTTTATGGTCTCATTTTTATAGACCCGGCGCAGGGGTAAATCACTAACCGACTTATAAACTCTGGGGGTAATCCTGACCGCGGGGGCGGCAAAACGCCACTCATTCTGCCTTAGATTATGGCTGATCTTTGTTTGAGAGCGTTTGACCCGCGCCTTGTTAAAGATAGAAAGGCCATAGTCATTATCAGTTATCACCGCCCTGGTCAGCTTTAAACTTGCCTGGCCGCCGGAGGCGATGAGGGCGTAAATATTATTTCTCATGCTGAGATCAACGGCCTCGACCCTGCCCCGCAGAACATAGATACCGTTCTGCGCCCCGCTCAACCGGCAAAACCGCAGATCAGCCGTCCCGCCATCGACAATTATACCCGACCAGCGCTCACCGCCCGGCGGGCCGCCCTGGGCAAAGACAATGGGCGCCGCCTTTGTCCCTTCCGCCCGCAGGGTGCCGCGCACCAGAATTTCTGTGCGATGGGACAAAAATTCCGGCTTGATCTTGGTATCTTCCGCCGCCCAGGCCCGAATCCTGGTGCCGGGTAAAATGGTCAGGACAAGACCGGCCGGGATCAGGATATCCTCCTTGAGCTCCACCACCCCCTGCCAGACCTCATTCGTAGTGAGTACCCGGCCCGCGGCACCATGAGCGCTAAACATCCCGATAGAGAGGATGAACAGCGTCAGCAGCTCCGCCCAGAAGCCCGGCCTATTTTTTACTCTTGCCACCACTTTGACGCATCTTGCGGGCCCGGGCCTGCTTCTCAAACCTGCTACGGGTCGCCTCAGGGTCAGGAATCTTAAACATATTAATATTAATGCCGGAGATAACCTCGCCATCTTTACCCCGCACGGCAAGAGCCGTACCCGTACCACCGCGTACGCCAACCCCGGCCCTGACACCGCCGGTTTTTAAATTTGCCTTCAGGGGCGAGGTCTTGCCATAGGTGCCCACCAGTGAACCCGCCCGCGGCCGGCCGCCAAGCAGAGATTTGCGGGCCATGAGGTAATAAGTTCCCGGCGGCACCTTAATAACAAATTTACCAACCTTACCGCTGGGCGGGGCGATATACCGGGGACGGGGGGCGTTTAATTTATCCATTAAAAGAATCAGCGCCCCGGCCACGGGTTTACCATCCGGACCCAATATCTGACCTTTGATGGTCATAAATTTACTAAACTCCTTAAAGGCCCCCGGTTTCAAGCCCTCAACCCGTCCCGCCTCAGTCAACGCCCTGGACTTTACCTCCATGACCCGCAACCGGCCCTTACCGTTCTTGATAAAATAAAATTTTTCGCCTTTGCGGGGCGGCCCCGGAGCCTGACCGCGCGCCCGGATTAAAGCTCCCATATAATACCAACCGGGAAGCAGCTTAACCGAGAATTTACCCTTGCCATCCGCCCTGGTCACCATATCAGGCACTCGCCGGGTACTGCCGGCCACCGGCGGCGGGCCGCCGTTTTTGTTAAAAAAAGCAACAATGGCATTGGGTAAGACCTTACCATTTACATAGAGATGCCCCTCCAGAGTTCCCATTCCGGCCTTCATAAAACCCGGAGTACCGGCCCAGGTATGAGCGGAAAAAAGCAAAACGCCTGCCACTACAAACATTATAATTTTCTTCATCAGCCACCTCGTTGGATTAGATAATACGTTGGATGTCTATTCAGCTGGATAATAATCAGCGGCAGACGATCTATGATTCATCCACCAGAGGGCAATATTGGAAAACAATATTATATCGTATATCCTGTCAGCCTATATGTCAAAATCAATTAAGCGAAATACTCCGTTTCAGGGCCTTTTCTTGACAAGCCGGTAAATTAATTTTATGTAATAGGGGCAACAGACATCAGCCACACAGCCAATCACAAAAGACCATAACAGGATAATGCCGAAAAACAAACTACCCGCCTTTATTACCGCCCTTCTCCAGCCAGCAGGCTATCCCCACGCGGCGGCCGATATAAAACTAATCCAGACCCATATCTCTTACGTTCTCCTGGCCGGAGACTTTGTTTATAAAATTAAAAAACCGGTGGATTTTGGCTTTTTAGATTTCACCACCTTAGATAAACGCCGTCATTTCTGCGCCGAAGAGCTGCGCCTTAACCGCCGCTTATGCCCGGATCTCTACCTCCAGACCATGACCATTAATGAAGAAAACGGCCTCTTTAATCTTAAGGGCCGGGGCCGGGTTGTTGAACACTGCCTGCAGATGCGCCGCATGCCTGAAGATAAAATGATGAGCCGGATCATTGAGGCTGGGGCCTTATCCGAGTCCATGCTGGATGATATTGTCGAGCTCCTGAGCGATTTTTATCAGCGGGCCGAAGGCGGAGAAAAAATCAATGCATTCGGTTCCGCCCAGGCCGTGGCCGTTAACGTCCTGGAGAATTTTGAACAGACTGCAAACTTCATCGGCTGTCCGTCTTTGAACCAGTCCCAGTTTGACACCATCACCATCTACGCCCGGAATTTTTTAGCGCGCAAGGATAAATTTCAGCAACGTGTTGCCGCCGGCAAGATACGTGACTGCCACGGCGACCTTTACTCCGCCAATATCTGCATAGCAGACAAAACTTACATCTATGACTGCATTGAATTTAACGACAGATTCCGTTATTGCGATGTAGCCAGCGATGTGGCCTTTCTATGTATGGATCTGGATTTCCACGGCTTAAACAGCCTGGCGGATTATTTCATCCGAACCTTCATTGCTAAATCACATGACCCTGAACTTAGGGAGATGCTTAATTTTTATAAATGTTACCGGGCCTATGTCCGCGGCAAGATAGGCCTGTTTACCGCCCACGCCCCGGAGGTAGATGCCGTTACTAAGGATAAAAGTTTCCAGCAGGCCGGTAAATATTTTCAACTTGCCGAGCGTTATGCCGAGGCAGGCTGAATTATTCGTCTTTATGGGGCTTATCGCCAGCGGCAAAAGCACCCTCGCCGCGGCCTGGGCCCGGCGGATCGGGGCTAGGTATTTCAACTCGGATCGTGAGCGTAAGGCCCTGGCCGGTTTCAGCCCCACCACTCCCCGCGCGGAGTCATTTCAGGCCGGAATTTACAGCCCGGAATTTTCGCGGCGCACCTATGAACGCCTGTATTTAATGGCCAAAATAGAACTTGAGGCAGAGCGGGATGTGGTGCTGGACGGCTCCTACACGGCAGAGAAAGAGCGCCAGCGGCTGCGAGACCTAACGACCGCCCAGGGAGTTGTAATCAAATTCATTCTCTGCCGCTGCCCTGATAATATTGTCAGAGAACGTCTCGAACTCCGGGCCCAAGACCCGGAAGCGGTATCAGACGGCCGCTGGGAGATTTATCGACGCCAGAAAGAATGTTTCAGCCTGCCAGCGGAGTTGGAGGCCCACGAACTAATCACCCTGGACACCAACGCCCCAGTGGACACATTATTACAAAAGATCGCGGCCGCCATCAACCACGAGCAGGGCCGATAAAACCTGTCAGACGACTGGAGTTACCATGTATAAGAAAATGTATTTATTACGCTTTACCAAAGATAATATCGATCAGCCCCTGATCTGCGATCTGGTCAAAAAGTACAACCTGGATTTCAATATCCTGCGAGCCGATATATTCATGCAGCAGGACGGGGTAATGATACTGGAGCTCTCCGGCCCCAGGAAAAATGTCCAGGCCGGGCTGAAATATCTGAAAAAATATGAGGTCAAGGTGGAAACCATGGCCACGGTAATAAAGCGTGACGACGAAAAATGTTTCCAATGCGGAGCCTGCACCGGCCGCTGCTCCACCGGTGCCCTGTCAATCAAGCGCCCGGAGATGGCGGTAATTTTTGATCCGGAAAAATGCACGGGCTGCGGCCTCTGCGTCCCGGTCTGCCCGGTACAGGCCATGCATATTTCTTTAGATAAGAGCGTGAGACTCGACTATCAAAGAGAAGAATACAGTGAAGCGGCAAAAGAAGAAGTGATAGTTACAGAGATCAACTAACCAGCCCGCTCTCTCCCTTTACCCAGACCGGCAAGTCTTTACGCAGGCGGCGGAAACGGGGATCATCATCAATATCATTGCTCATTTTGCGGTTGGCAATCAGGATACCGCCAGGTTGCAGTTGATCCTCAATAAAACGTTCAAAACGACGCTGGGTATTGCCCTCGTGAAAGGGGCGGAAATAATAGATCACCCTGAATTGCCCGTAATCCTCATACTCCCAGATATCCGCCGAAATTACCCGCCTGGAGTCGACAAGTTTAGCCGCCACCTTGTAAGGAAACGGATCTTTTTCAATTCCCCAGACTTCAAAATCCATCTGCTCGGCAAAAAGCAGGATATTTCCGATACCACAGCCGATATCGAGGAAACGGGCCGGTTCCGCCCCCGCGGTCAAGGGGCGCAGGTAGTCCTGGGCTAATTTGACCTGAGCGTAAACCTGACGCGGATCCATGGGGACAAAGGGATATTCGCTCTGGGCGTCGTTCTGACTCAGCCGCTGGGAATCCCTGGTAAAATAACCGATAAAGCGGCTGATAACCCCAAAAAGGACATCCCGCTCGCGCTCAAGATCGAGTTCGTTCATATCATTATTGCCATCAATCATAGATGAAGAATCTAAATAATTTAGCCTCTTTTGACAAGATAATTCAGCCGCCTTGGCTGCTGGAATTTACCCGGCGGCTCATTCTTCTTAACCAGCCCTTTATGCAAAATTTCAGGGCCTGGCATTTTCGGCCCGGTATGCGTTTTCGGGAAAAGGATCAATGGTGGCGGCCCGGCTCTTTACGCCCCGCTCCCCATGAGGGGGTAGATTTCTGCTGCTTCGAAGATAAAGCCGGAAGGCTTGTCTATCTCCGGCCAGAATGCGGGATACCGGCCCTATTCAAGGGCCGGGTGGCGGCCTTGTTTGACGACTTTCTTGGCCGCTCATTATATATTGTCCATGAAAACAATGGCCGCCAGCAGTCCGGGATAATCTATGCCCATATCCAGCCAGCACCTGAAATCACGGTGGGACGGGTGGTGAAAGCCGGGGAGGTGGTGGGGGTGACAGCAGTCCAGAGGCGACCGGGGCCGTTAAGACCTCATCTCCACCTCACCATGTGCCGCGCCGCGGCGAATGTCCCGCCGCCAACAGAGTGGCAGGCAATTCACCGCCTGCCCATTGAGTTAATCAACCCCCTCTCATAATTCTGTCCGGTTATAGTTACCCTCTCTCCCGCTGCAAACTGCAGGCATAAAAAAATGCCCTGAACCAAAAGGCCCAGAGCATTATCCTCAAAGTCACTTAAAAGCACTCCGGATGTTGAAATAGATCGGGAACTAAAAAAAATCCTGATAGACAGACAACATTCTTATCAATTGAGGTATAATCCGGATCAACTTATCCGGTATGTTTTAATTTTTCAGATGTTATATTTATTACAGGGTTACAACATTTTCGGCTGCGGGACCCTTATTCCCTTCAACAACATCAAACTGTACACGAGCCCCCTCTTCAAGAGAACGATATCCTTCGGACTTGATTGCTGAATAATGTACAAAAACATCGGATCCATTGTCCTGCTCAATGAAACCAAACCCCTTAGACGCGTTAAACCATTTCACAGTTCCTTCAGCCATCTTAAACTTACTCCTTCTAAAACCAGGGCTTCTATAAAAACCCATTTAATAAATTACCGATTATCATTCAACAACCGGCCGGGCGGCAACCAGTAAAGTACCTGATTACTACTCCAAAAGCCAACGGTACCATACACTTACAAAAAAGCAAGCCCTTTTATTAAAAAAGTTACCCCCTTAAAATAGAAGGCGTAACAGTGCTTACCAGTCCGGCCGCAGATGCAATTCAGTAAGCTGCTTTCTTGCCACGGCAGATGGGGCCTCGGTCAACGGGCAGGTCGCTTTCTGGGTCTTAGGGAAAGCGATGACGTCACGAATTGACTCGCTGCCGGTCAAAATCATCATCAGCCGGTCAAACCCAAAGGCGATACCACCATGAGGCGGAGCCCCCATCTCCAAGGCCCGCAACAGAAAATTGAACTTATCCGCCGCCTCCTCCGGAGTTATGCCCAGGGCCGCGAATGCCCGGTTCTGAATCTCCTTCTGATGAATACGGATACTGCCGCCGCCTATCTCCGTGCCGTTCAAGACAATATCGTAGGCCCGGCTTCGCACCCGGCCTGGTTCCGATTCCAGGAATTCCAGATCCTCCTCATTGGGGGCGGTAAAGGGATGATGAACCGCCGTATAGCGTTTTTCATCATCATTGTACTCTAAAAGCGGGAAATCTGTGACCCAGAGAAGATCAAAAACATTATGATCAATTAAATCCAGCATCAGTCCCAGCTTTAGACGCAGTTCAGAGAGAGCGTGATGAACCACCGAGGGGCTGTCGGCCACAAAAAATAAAATGTCACCGGGTGCGGCCTGGAGAGCGGCCGCCATGGCCGCCATCTCATCCTCAGTGAAAAATTTGGCGATGGGTGACTGCCAGGAGCCATCCTCCTTGACCTTGACCCAGGCCAGCCCCCTGGCCCCGAACTGGGCGACATACTCGGTCAGATTATCGATATTTTTCCGTGAAAGGCTGGCGGCGCAGCCCCTGGCATTTATACTCTTTACCAATCCGCCCTTTTTAACCACCGAGGCGAAGACCTTAAAGCCGCAATCCCGCACGGTCTCAGTGAGGTTGACCAGCTCCAGACCGAAACGGGTATCCGGCTTATCTGTACCAAAACGCTCCATGGCCTCGGCGTAGGTCATCCGTTTCAGGGGTACGCTGATCTCCCGGCCGATGGCGGCCTTAAACAGCATGCGCATCAAGCCCTCGGCGATGGTGTAAATATCCTCTTCATCAACAAAGGAGAGCTCCATATCAATCTGGGTAAATTCCGGCTGGCGGTCGGCCCGCAGATCCTCGTCCCGAAAACACTTGACAACCTGATAATAGCGGTCAACCCCAGAGACCATCAAAAGTTGTTTAAAGAGCTGCGGTGACTGCGGCAGGGCGTAAAATTTTCCCGGATTAACCCGGCTGGAGACGAGATAATCCCTGGCCCCCTCCGGAGTGGAGCGAGTCAGCACCGGAGTTTCCACCTCAAGGAAATTGTTATCGTTCAGATAATTGCGCACGGCATGAGCCACCTTGTGACGCATAATCAGATTATTAATCATCCCCGGCCGCCGCAGATCGAGATAACGATATTTAAGGCGCAGATTTTCGGAGACATCATTCTCCTCATCTAAGGGAAAGGGCGGAGTCGGGGAGGTATTTAAAATCCGCAGCTCATCCACCATGACCTCAATGGCGCCGGTGGCGAGTTTGTCGTTGGTCATCCCATGGGGACGAAGACAGACCCTGCCGCGTACAGCCAGCACCCATTCACTGCGCAAATCATGGGCCTTGGCGTGGACAGCGGCGCTATGCTCGGGATTAAACACCACCTGAGTAAGGCCATGGAGATCGCGCAGATCAACAAATATTACCCCGCCGTGATCCCGCCGCCGCAGCACCCAGCCCA
>CAZZJP010000053.1:0-10758 GCA_964654555.1 uncultured Desulfobulbia bacterium | reverse complement strand
ACTATGACATATCCAATTATATAAGCTGGGTAAAAGGGGTTCAGGGGGCTGAAGCAATGGATGAGGCAACAACGGCCAGCCCAATCAAAACGAAAACGCCCGCGGCTCCACAGGCCGCGGAACCAACACCAGCGGCCGCGACACCGCCGACGGCCGCCCAGGTAACATCAACCGCGCCAAAATCATCTCCTGCCCCGCTCAATACTCCCAATAGCGCCACGGCCAAACCCAAGGCCAAGAAGGTGGGGGCCACCATCAAGGTAGACGTGGACAAACTCGACGGCTTGGTAAACGCCGTGGGCGAGCTGGTTATCATGCAGACCATGGTGAGAGCCAATCCCCACATAACGGCCATCGCCGACCCGAAATTAAACAAAGACTTCGGCCAGTTGTTCCGGATTACCAGCGAGTTACAGAAAACTTCTATGTCCATGCGCATGGTTCCCATCCGCCAGACCTTCCAGAAGATGATTCGTCTGGTACGTGACCTCTCTAAAAAAACCGGCAAGCAGGCGAATCTGGTCATGGAGGGTGAGGAGACCGAAATCGACCGCAATATGGTGGATTCTATCTACGACCCCCTGGTTCACATGATGCGTAATTCCGTTGATCACGGTGTCCAGATGCCGGAAGAGCGTGAGCGTCTTGGCAAACCCAGCTATGGTACAGTCAGTCTCCGAGCCTATCAAAAGGGCGGCTATATGGTCATTGAAATCGAGGACGACGGCCATGGACTGAATACAGAAAAAATAAAACGCAAGGCCCTGGAACGCGGCCTGATTCAGAAATCGGATAATCTATCCGACCATGATCTCAACAATCTTGTTTTTCTACCCGGATTTTCTACCGCCGACCAGATAACCGATGTCTCCGGACGAGGGGTGGGAATGGACGTGGTGAAAAAGGCCGTTGAAAAGTTGCGTGGCAAGGTAGATGTAATGAGTGAACCGGGCAAGGGCTCCCTTTTCACCATCCGCCTGCCGCTGACCCTGGCCATTATTGACGGTATTATAGTTCAGGTGGGCACAGAACGTTATATTATTCCCACCATTGCCATTCGCGAATCATTCAGACCCCGGCGTGAGGATTACAAAACCATCAAGGGCCAGGGTGAGACTCTGCTGGTGCGCGGCAGTCTGGTTCCCATAATCCGGCTCTATAAATACTTTCAGATTGAGGCCAGATGTACGGATCCCTGTGAGGCCATTGTGGTGGTAGTGGAGTCGGAAGGCAAACAGCGGGCCATCATGGTGGACGAGCTTCTCGGCAAACAGGAGGTGGTCATCAAAAATCTGGGCGGCATCACTGATATCACCGGTGTGGCCGGCGGAACCATCCTCGGCGACGGCCGGGTTGGTCTGATTCTTGATCTTGCCGGTCTGGTTACTGCCAAGATGAACTATAACCTGGATCTTCCGGCGGCACTCTCCAAGGACAGCACCGCCATCGAGGAAGTAACCGAACCAGAGAAAACAACTGAATCTGAGCAGACAAGTTAAATCATGGAGGAAGAGGGCATGGCAGCAGAACAAACAGCGGTAACAGATGGTACCGAAAGCGGCTTAGGCGGTAAATACCTAACCTTCAGCTTAGGCAGTGAGGAGTATGGCGTCGAAATCATGAAAATTCGCGAAATTATCGGCATTATGGAGATAACCGCCGTGCCTCATACCCCTGAATACATCAAGGGGGTTATCAACCTCCGCGGCCGAGTCATCCCCATCCTCGAACTCAGGCTGCGCTTTAATATGGCAACCAAGAAATACGATGACCGCACCTGTATTATCGTGGTCGAGGTCAACGGCCCCAACGGCCCGATTATGATCGGCATGCTGGTGGATTCGGTCTCAGAGGTGGTTAATATTGATAGCGCCGAAATCGAACCGCCGCCGGACTTTGGCACCCCCACCGAGAGCGAAAATATCCTTGGTATGGGCAAAATCAAGGGCGATGTAAAAATACTCTTAGATGTTGACAAAATTGTCGGTGCCGGGGTACTGGAACATCTTGAGGCCTCCGCTTAGGATCTGACTTATATGGCCACCCCTCTGACCGATACGGAATTCAAGAAATTCAGTGAATTAATTTACGCCCAGGTGGGGATATCACTAAAAAGTGAAAAAAAAGAGCTCTTAAACGCCAGGCTGGGCAAAAGGCTTCGTGCCACCGGAATCAGCAGTTTTAAGGACTATTACGATTTTATTAATCAACCGGAACAGCGCGAAGCGGAATTCATTAATTTTCTTGACAGTGTCTCTACTAATTTCACCAGTTTTTTCCGCGAAATAAGCCATTTTAATTATCTGCAGCAGAGTGTTTTGCCGGAACTCGCGGCCAAAAACCAGGAGGCGTTTTTCTGGTCATCGGCCTCATCCTCCGGTGAGGAGCCCTATACCCTGGCCATGTTACTAAATGATTTCAGGGCCACTCACCCCGGCTTCCGCTATAGAATTCTGGCAACAGACATATCAACCAAGGTTTTAAATATGGCGCAAAGGGGGGTATACGCCCTGGAACAAACGGCCAAAACACCGCCAGAATATCTCAAAAAATATTTTCAGAAGGGAGTAGGACGCAGCGCCGGTAAAGTCAAGATTAAGAATGAACTGTTGCGCCTGGTAGAGTTCAAACGCTTTAATCTGATGGATAATTTTCCCTGGCAGGCCGAGATAGATGTCATCTTCTGCCGTAACGTGATGATCTATTTTGACCGCCAGACCCAGCAGCGTCTGGTGAAAAAGTTTTACCAATGTCTGAGGCCAGGCGGTTATCTCTTCATCGGCCATTCCGAAAGTATATCCAGTCTCCAGCACAACTTTTTGCAGACAGAGGCGACAACATACAAAAAGAAAAAACAATAAGACAGGCACAATATTACCCCATCCCCCGGGAAAATAATTCCCGGGACAACCAAAAGAGATATTTATGAAAATAATTGTCGGAATTTCTGATATGCGGATCGGCACCAAAGCGGACGATGTTTTAATCACCTATTCCCTGGGCTCGTGCATCGGGGTTGTACTCTGGGATCCAACAGTAAAGGTCGGAGCCCTGCTCCATTATATGCTGCCGGACTCCAATATAGACGTTGACAAGGCGGCGCAAAAACCATTCATGTTTGCGGACAAAGGCGTCCCCATGATGTTTAAAGAAATTTATAAACACGGGGCCAAAAAGTCAAACATAAGGGTCTATGTGGTAGGCGGTTCTCAGGTTATGGATGATTCAGGGATGTTCAACATCGGCAAACGGAACCAGATGATTATCCGCAAGATGTTTTTAAAAAATAATGTCATGGTCACCAGAGAAGACGTGGGCGGCAATGTCAACCGGACAATAAGCCTCGAGGTAGGAACCGGTCAGATAAAGATGAAGGTTTCCGGCAAGGGGGAGGTGATATTATGACCAGAATGGAAGAGATCATGAACATTGCCAACCATATCCCCCCCTTTCCCAAGGTGGCTCTCCAGGTTATGAAGATGCTGGACAACCCGGAGGTCAAAGCCAGGGATCTGGCCAAAGTGATCCAGTACGATTCCGCCATTACCGCCAATCTTTTAAAAACCTGCAATGCCGCCTATTTTGGCCTGACCCGCAAGGTATCCTCCCTCGATGATGCCCTGGTGGTAGTGGGGCAGGATATTTTAAAGGACATTATCATCACCAGCAGCAGCGCCAGATTTTACAAAGGCGGGGCCGGAGATGGTTACCAACTGGAACAGGGTGAACTTTGGAAGCACTCGGTAGCTACAGCCATTCTGGCTAAGATGATGGCCGCGCATTTCAGCAAGGTTGATCCCAATGTCGCCTTCACCGCCGGACTTCTTCACGATATAGGCAAGCGTTTTTTAAGCAGTTTCGTGGCCGATGAGTTCGCCAAGATTGTTGAACTGGCCTATGAATCAGGCGGTTCCTTTGTTGAGGCTGAAATTGAGGTTCTGGGCATGAGCCACGCTGATCTTGGAGCCAAAATCATGAAAAAATGGCAATTTGATCAAGAGCTGGTTCTGGCGGTTAAACAGCATCATGATCCAGACGCCATTAACAAGGATCAGCTCACCGCCCTCGTGGCCCTTGCCAATACCCAGATTATGACCATGGGTATTGGTGTTGGCGCCGACGGCCTGACCAACAGAGTTCAGGGTGCCGGCCTGAAACATTACAAAATTACCGGCCGGGATTTGGAAACTTATCTCGCAGGCTTAATGCTGGAATTAGAAAAAGCGGAAGAGATGATGTCTCTCGCCGCTTAAAGGGGATTAATATGGCTTTTAATATTCTGATTGTTGATGATTCAGAAACTATGCGGGCGGTAATCAGAAAAACCGTTAATATGTGCGGCATTGGACTCGGCACACTTCAGGAAGCCGGCAACGGTTTTGAAGCCCTGGAGATTATGGCCGAATATTGGGTTGATGTAGTTCTCTCCGACATCAACATGCCGGAGATGGGGGGGGTAGAGTTGTTACGAACCATGCAGGGCGATGAGGTTCTGAAAAAAATCCCCTTAATCTTTATCTCCACCGAATCCAGCCAGACCCGCCAGGACGAGGCGGCGAAACTCGGAGCGGCGGGCTATATCAAAAAGCCTTTTTTACCTGAACAGATCAAAGACATACTCCTTGATGTCCTGAACAGGGCCTATGCCGGCAGAATGGAAACAGAGGGCAGTACTCAGGATCAGGCCGATGATATAGACAGCGACTTTTAAAATCTGGAGTCATATTATGTGAGAGGATACTATGAATATCGAAGATATAAGAGAGAAAATCAACCAGGCGGCCGCCCAGGTCTTTGGAGCCATGTACTTCACCCCGGTAGAACTGCTGCCCCAAGTTCCACCAGAGCACAAATGGAATCTTGAGGATAAATACATCAAGGCCGCCATTTCTTACAGCGGCCCTCATCAGGCCGCCCTGGAGTTCTATTTCCCCATAACTCTGGGTAAAAATATAACCGCCGGGTTCATAGGAGTGGACGAGAACGCCTTAAACGACAACCAGATTATTGACACTATGCGTGAAGCCGCCAATATGATTATCGGCTCTTTCCTCGGCATGATAGACCCGGAAGGAGCCAGCAAACTGGGTATCCCAAAGGCTGAAATGACGGCTGATTTTTCACCAGTCCAACTACCTGATTTTCTGCCCATGGCCCTGACATCCGATTTTGGTCTCATGTGGATTTTTTTCAAACAGTAACTATTCAGAAATACTACCGAATAATTACTTTAAACCAGCAATCATTATGAAAAAAATAAGAGTACTTGTTGTTGATGATTCAGCGGTCGTCCGTAAGGTATTCACCGAAGAGCTGACCAGGGAAGGAGACATTGAAGTCGTGGGTACCGCCCCTGACCCCTACGTGGCACGGGATAAAATTGTCCAGCTCCAGCCGGATGTGGTGACCCTGGATATCGAAATGCCGCGCATGGACGGCATCACCTTTCTCCGTAAATTAATGAAGTATTTCCCCCTGCCGGTTATAATTGTCAGCTCTCTCACTAAGGCCGGGGGGGCCATAGCCATGGAGGCCATGGATATTGGAGCGGTGGAGGTGATATGTAAGCCTGGTTCCGCCTATTCCGTGGGCGACATGAGTGTGCAGTTAGCCGAAAAAATCCGCGCCGCGGCCCGGATTAATGTCAAAACCATGCGGGCAAATGCCGCTGCCAGGCCCCAGACAGTAAAAAGACCAGCCCTGGCAATTACCAAGACCACCAACAAAATTATCGCCATCGGCTCATCAACCGGCGGCACCGAGGCCTTAAAACAGGTGCTGCCGCTCCTGCCGGCCAGCAGCCCGGGCGTGTTGGTGGTACAGCATATGCCGCCCCATTTTACCACCCAGTTCGCCGCCCGCCTGAATGATTTATGCCAGATCAGGGTAAAGGAGGCCGCCGACGGCGATTCTGTCATTCCTGGTACCTGCCTGCTGGCTCCCGGTAATTTTCACATGGTTCTGCGGCGCAGCGGGGCTCGTTACTATGTCAACGTCAAGACCGGCCCCTTAGTCTGCCACCAGAGGCCGGCCGTCGATGTCCTGTTTAACTCCGTGGCCGCCTACGCCGGTAAAAACGCCATTGGGGTAATCATGACCGGCATGGGCCGGGACGGAGCTACCGGCATGCTGAAGATGAAAGAGGCCGGGGCCATGAATGTGGCCCAGGACGAAAAGAGCTGCGTGGTTTTCGGTATGCCCAAGGAGGCTATTGCCGCTGGTGGAGTCGACAAGATAGTCCCCCTGGAACAAATTACCGAAGCCGTCATTAATATGCTTTAGATTCCATGCCCCCCCACAGCCGCGGACGTAAAATCTTAAAGTGGCTTTTTATCTTCTTAATTTTCTTCTACAGCGCCATAAGCGCCGCCGTCCTTCTGTTGCCCGGCTGGCTGGAAAGCCGGATGCCGGCAGGTGTCAGTCTGCAGATCAACCACCTCACCTTCTGGCGGGCAGCAGCCCAAAATATAAGTGTAGGCCCCAATCTTAAAATCGCCGCTCTGAGCATAAATTACAGCCCCGCCACCCTCAGCCATGGAAGCGTTGACAGTATTAACATCAATGGCGCCGTTTTAGAGCTGCCATTCTCCCGGTCAACCAACACCAAATCTACCGCCGCCCTCGCCCTACCCCTTTCCTTCAGACATTTACGAATAACAAACAGTTTCCTGCGCTGTGCATGGCGGGGCAGAACCCTGATAATCCCCATTGAGATCACGGTATCTTCAAACCCGGCAAAGCCCGGCCTTCTCAGCATCGAGGCTAGATTATCCCCGCGGGGCCAGAAACAGATAATTAAGGGTGAATTAGATACCAAGACGATGCTCCTTAAAGCCAGCATAACCGCCAGCGCCCCGCATCTTCTATATTTCAAAGATCTGCTGCCTGATATAGATCTAAGCGGCCAAATGATAATCAAGGGCAGCCTGCAAGCCGGTTTAGCCCCCTTTATTATTCATAAATTAGTTCTGGATACCACCCTTATAGACACAAAACTCAGCAAGGGGAATATCCAGCTCAGCAGCGGCCAAAAACCATTCCATCTGCGGATTGAGGCCGCGGGGCAAGCGGTCAAACTATACAGCGGCTTCCTTAATCTGCCCGCCGCCGGGCTTAAAATAGGCGGCCTCAACCTGCGGGCCAATCTAAAAAACGGCCGGGCGGCGGGTTCATTCAGCATCAAACACTCATCGGCAGTTAGAGCCGCTTTTTCTTTCCTCCCCTCTGAGCTTCCAGTTACCTTCCAGGCCATGGCCCGGCCCAAAGACCATTGGCGTTTAGACTGGTCAACCCCAGAGAAAGAGTTTGTCTGTCAAGGCCAAGGTTTTAAAGCGGCTGGCCGCTTTAAGCTAAAGGGCAGAGTCGGCCCTCATGGCAGCAAAACCTGGTTAAATACGCGGAGGGGGCAAATCAGTTTTGGCGGACTCCATATGACGGGAATAAATCTTAAACTGCCCTTTAAGTGGCCGCCCGCCGCCGATAACGACAGGGGTAGAATCACCATATCGGCCCTCAACTGGCAGAAAGAGAAACTTGGCAAGGCCCGGTTAGAGATTCGCCAGTCCCGGCAGGGTCTGCGGCTTTCCGGGCGCTGGAATCTGCCCTGGGCCGACACCTGTATTGATGTTAAGGGGAAAGCGGGCCTTTTTGGCACCATGCCGCCCAACGCCAATATCCAATTTAAAAACGGCTGCGAGAGGAAACCGCGCGATTTTGACCTTGGCCGGCTGAATCCTCAGTTAACGGGCTACAATATAGACGGCGATATTGACCTTTCAGGCCTTGCGGTCTACAACAGCCAGGGGTTAAAAAGCCGCTTGCGCCTCAATTTAACCCATGTCCAGATAGAGGCCCCGAATCTTAAATTACAGGACGGCAGTCTATCCCTCACCCTGCCCAGCTTAGACCCCTTAAAAAGCGCTGCCCGTCAGACATTAAGTTTTAAAGCCCTTAAAATGGGCAATATATCACTTACCAGCGGCCGGATTGATTTTCAGATTGAATCCCCAAATTCCATTTTTATAGAAAAAAGCGACCTCCAGTGGTGCGGCGGCCATGTATATACTCAGGCCATGCGTTTTTCACCTAAGGTTCATAATTATGACCTTATTCTCCATTGCGACCGCCTGCGGATTGCCAGCCTCCTCCAGCAATTCGGGGCCGGGGAGGCCAGCGGCCAGGGGCGGGTAAGCGGCCGCATTCCCATCGCGATAAAAGACGGTCGTCTTATGCCGCGGGAAGGTTTCCTCTACTCCACCCCCGGCGAGGGCGGCAACATCAAGGTCACGGGCCTGGAAGCCATAACCTCAGGAATGCCGGAAGGCAGCCGGCAATCCGCCCAGCTTGACCTGGCCCGTGCGGCCCTAAAAGATTTTCACTATGACTGGGCCAGGCTTGATCTGAACGCCCAGGGCAATGACCTGATAATGCGGATGCAGATTGACGGCAAACCAGCCGGAGTACTGCCCTTTGTCTTCAAGCGAAAACTTGGCGCCTTCGTGCGGGTAAAAGGCAATAATCCCGGCTCCCGGTTTCAGGGAATCAAATTGGATGTTAATTTCCGTCTTCCGTTGACCAGGATTTTAGATTATGGTAGCGCCATAAAGGCTGTTAAAGACCAAATAGAGGGGGGAGGACAATGAAGACTGTTATTGGCGTTATTCTCGCGGCGCTGATGCTGGCGGGCTGCGGCACCATTAATACAAACAGTAACATCAACCTGAAGCCTATTGAGATAAAGCCCATTCATATAACCATCGACATCAATTTAAAGGTCGATAAGGCCCTGGATAATTTTTTCGGTGATCTTGACAAAACACAGCCAAATAAAAAACCGCGCGGGAGGCAATAAACTATGAAAACGAGACAACTAAGCCTGGCCTTGCTGCTGATTATGATATTCTGCGGTCAGGCCCTGGCCGGCGGCCGGCAGATAATGGCCCGCATGCAGGCCAGACTGCCGGAGATCACCAGATTAAAGACCGCCGGGATTATTGGCGAGACTAAGAACGGTTATCTGTTCAAACTCAAAAAGGCTGCCGCGGATAATAAAGTAGTCAAGGCGGAAAATATGGATCGCCGCCTCGTCTATACCGCTATTGCCAGGCAGCAGGGAGTAACTCCTGAACTTGTGGGCCGGAGACGGGCCTTACAAATCAAGCAGCTGGCCAGAGCCGGAACCTGGTTACAGGCTCAAAATGGTAAATGGTACCAAAAAAAATAAAAAGGGATAAAAAACAACTATATACCATATATAGTGTAAGACTATCTATTGCCCACGACATATTGGGCAATAGATAGTCTTACAGCTTGGGTTAGTACTTTTATCTATCTAACTAATGGATAATATTTAAAAAAAAACTTGCCTTTTGATCATTTATACCATTAAAATCAATATAACTATCCAGCAACACTCCAGGTTTGCTGAACAGTTACATTTCGGTAGTTATTGATACTGTTAAAAATCAATAACAGTGGCTGTAATTTCTTTAAAATTCACCTCTCACCTCAGCAGACGAGATAATATGAAGCCAACAATCAAGTTATTTCTTACCTTTCTGGCCCTTTCATTTATCTGGCAGAACAACGCCCAGGCCGCCACCCACATTCTCCTTACCAATCAATATAAATTCGCGGTACGTCCAGCCGTTAAGACCGCGGCCCGGAGTCACAACAAGCTGATCCTGCTCACCGACAGTAAGACGCTGGTGAAACGGCGGCCCATGGGTTATTACTTCCGCCGCATATCAAAAACAGTCCGCCGGGAAATATCCGCCAAAAGCGCCATGGTCATGGATGCCATGAGCGGCGATATTCTTTACTCCCGCAACCCCGATCTCCCGCGCCAGCCGGCCAGTACTATCAAGGTACTCACCGGAATAATCGCCATTGACTCTCTGCACAAAAACGATCTGGTGCCCGTCAGCCGTTATGCGGCCAGAATGCCGCGCTCCAAGATATACCTCCGCCCCGGACATGAATATAAAGCCAATGACCTGATCAATGCCCTGCTCTTAGTCTCAGCCAATGATGCCAGTGTAGCCCTGGCCGAAAGAATTGGCGGGACGGAAAAAACCTTTTCTCATCTCATGACGGCCCGGGCCAGAAGTTTCGGGGCCACAAATACGGTATGCAAATCAGCCAGCGGCCTTACCCACCGCGGCCAGCATACCACCGCCCGTGATCTGGCCAAGATATTCAATCACGCCATGCAGAACCCCGTCTTTGCCAAGACCATGGAACGTATCAGATATAGAAGCAGTTCCGGCCAGCTCTTTACCACCCATAACAAGGCCCTTTGGCGGGTCAGAGGCGCCGTGGGCGGCAAAACCGGCTATACGGCCAGGGCCAGACAGACATATGTGGGATCATTCAGGCGCAATAATCACGAGCTGGTAGTGGCCATCATGGGCAGCGAAACCATGTGGGACGATATAAAATATCTGGTTCAATACGGCTTTGCCAAAGAGAAGCTCCAGGATCGCGAGAGAATGGCGTTCAGGGCCAACAAAAAACTGCTGCGCCATTTCAAGCTGGTTGATTTTACCACCGGCAGAAAACCCCTGCATATTGCCACAGTACTGCGGTAAAAAACAACCCGAATCTAATGCGTACGGCCAAAGAGAGCTTCCGGCAGACCATAGCGGATATTCCGGCGAATCCCGCTCTCCATGGCCGTCTGGCCCAGGAGTTTCGACGCCTGACAGAATATAATCGGGCCGCGAATCTCTTTATTACTCCCGCCCCCATCCTCTCCCA
>CAZZJP010000052.1:0-10781 GCA_964654555.1 uncultured Desulfobulbia bacterium | reverse complement strand
CGTATGCTGGACGGCATTATCAGCCGCAGATTGGGTGCAGCTAAATAGTTACAAACTAACAAACTATGGCCCTCAACTGAAACGTCTGAGCAGATCCTGTTGCCGGAAGAGGGAATCGTGGATTATATCGCCGCTGATTCTGCCGGCCTTTCTGGCTTTTTCCAGCTCACGCAGGGCCGCCCGCACCTTATTGTGATCGTGGCAGATCAACAAGAGATCGGCCCCGGCCAGCAAGGCCTGTAGAACGGCCTTGGAAAAGGGCATGAACAGCTCAATGGCGCCCATCTCTAAATCATCGGTAATGATTAAGCCCTCATAGCCGCATTCGTCTCTGATAAGTTCTCTAACTACCTTTGGTGACAGGGTGCCGGGTACCTGGGGAGCTATGGCGTTGTAAACGGCATGTGAGGTCATGAAGGCGGCAGTGCCGATTGCCGCGGCCAGCCGGAAAGGAGCCAGCCCCTCTTTTTTAAAATAGGAGAGCGGCAGGTCAACTTCCGGCAGTTCCTTGTGGGGATCAAGAGTTGCCGCGCCCAGACCGGGAAAGTGTTTGGCACAGGCCGCTACTCCGGCGCCCTGCAGGCCGGTAATCAGGAGATGCCCCAGTTCCGTAACCTGTTGCACGTCTCCGCCGAGGGAACGTTCTTCCATGAATAGATCCTGGTCGGCGGGGCAGATATCCAATACCGGGGCCAGGTTCATGTTGATCCCGACTTCCCGGAGTTCTCGAGCGCAGGTAGCGGCGTATTCCGCCAGGAGCTTTTTGTGATTCGGAGCGCCCGACAACTGGTGCATGGCCGGGAACTGGGTAAAGGGCTTGGGCAGCCTGGCAACCGGGCCGCCCTCCTGGTCGATGGAAATCAGGGGCCGGGGCAGGCCGCTCTGCCGGCAGGCCTCCTGCAGGGCGGCGCAAAGGGTTTGCAGCTGCTGTTTATTCTTGACGTTCCGCCGAAAGATAATAAAATTATGAATGCTGTGTTCATTAATGAGCTGCCGGGTGGATTTGTCCAGCTCTGTCCCCGGAAGGCCAATCATGAAAAGATGGCCGCCGGCAAGCTCTTGAGAGCTGTTATGAAGCATGATTCCGATCCTCATGGTCTTGGTAAACGGCCGGGTCGGGGTACCCGGCTTCGGCAAAGCCTTTGAGACGCAGGAGACAGGCGTCACAGGCCCCGCAGGCCCGGCCGCTGTCATCCGGGTCGTAGCAGCTGTGGGTGTGGCTGTAGTCAACTCCAAGTTCCAGGCCGCGGAGAATTATTTCCTTTTTACTGAGTTCTAATAATGGGGCGTTAATCGTAAGTTCACGGCCCTGGGCGGCCCCGGCTCTGGTGGCGAGACGGGCCAGTTTACTGAAGGCCTTGAGGTATTCGGGCCGGCAGTCCGGGTAGCCGCTGTAATCCATGGCGTTAACCCCGATGAATATATCAGCCGCTCCGAGAACTTCGGCCCAAGCCATGGCGTAGGAGAGGAAAATGGTGTTACGGCCCGGAACATAGGTGACGGGAATATCATGGTCGTTACGGCCAATGGCTGCCGGGTCATTGTGCTTGGGGACGGCAAGAGCGCTGGTTAAGGCCGAACCGCCGATCTGATCTAAGCCTAACTCCAGCACGAGATGATCCTGGGCCTGGAAGCTGGCGGCCGTCTCCCTGGCCCGCTGGAGCTCAATAACCTGGCGCTGACCGTATGAAAAGCTTAAACAGTAACAAAGATAACCTGCCGCCTGGGCAATAGCGAGAACGGTGGTGGAGTCAAGGCCGCCGCTTAAGAGGATCACGGCTTTTTTTTGATTCTTTTGATTATGGGTGGGAGGCGCGGTTTTTACAGGGCTATGAATTTGGGTGTGGCTGTTGGTGGTCATTTAAAACCTTATGGGAATTTTGTTGATAATTTTTATCCCGGACGGCTTGACAGCCGCTTGATAAGCGAGAAGCATCACGCCAAGGCGCTGGGCCTGGCGCAATGCCGCGCAATATTGGGGGTCAATTTCTGCGGCTGGCCTGAAATAATCAGCATCGGCCCGTTGGACACAAAACAAAACAGCCGCCTTGAATCCCCGGCTTCGTAAACTGGACAGTTCCCGCATATGTCTGGCCCCGCGCCGGGTCACTGCGTCCGGGAACATTGCCGCTCTGTCTGCCGCCAGGGTACAGCTCTTTACCTCAAGGTATATCATATCATTGTCATTTTCCAGGAGAAAATCAAGGCGGCTGGAGTTAGAAACCTTAATTTCCGGTCTTATTGTCTTGAGATGGCGGAACTCCTGGATGATTCCCGCCCGCAGGGCCTCAGCCACCAGGGCGTTGGTTCGTCCGGTATTGACCCCTATCCAGCAGGAGCCCGGCCGGGTCAGCTCTAGGGTGCAGGGATATTTGCGGCCCGCATTATTGGAATAGGAGAGTAGAACCTCACATCCCGGCCGCAGGCAGTTGGTCATGCGGCCGGTGTTGGGACAGTAGACGGTAATTTCCTTATTGTCCGGCATTCTGACATCTACCAGGAAACGTTTGTAGCGCCGCAGGAAAATCGCTGCTTGTAATTTAGGATTAAATTTCATAAAAAACGTAATTATTCAGCGTGATGTATAGAAGTAACGTAATAGTTCACCAAGGGCACTAAAGTTGATGCTGCCCGATAGTGTAAGTTCATCAGTGCCTTAGATCGGAGTCTCACTACGTTCACTTACCTTGTTTGTTTCTGCCCTTGAGTCTGTACTTCCTGTACGTGAGAGGGCTGAATAGTTACTAAAAACTAACATGACTGAATCCAAAAAACCAAAATTTGCTAAAAATAAGGCCGTGGCCCTGCGTTACGATAAGAAGAGTAACCAGGCTCCGGTCGTTATTGGTAAGGGTGAAGGTCTGATTGCCGAGCGAATTATTGCTCTGGCGCGGGAACATGATATTCCCATTCACGCCGATGCCGATCTGGTGGAGATATTATCCCGCCTCAAGATGAATGAGGAGATCCCGCCAGAGACTTACATCCTGGTCGCCGAAATCCTGGCCTTTATCTATCGCGCTAACGAGAAGTATCAGCCTGAGCGCGGATAGGCAGGATTTGCCGCTCCTTCTCTCTTAAGTACCGTGTAGTCTATTGCCCGGCGTGTAAAAAAACAATCCCCGTCAGGCTCCCCTTCTGCCGTTTAACGTCCTGTTTTTTATTTACCTAGAGTCAAAATGCCCGCTGCCCTTGGATGATTAACGTTGCAGTTACCTTTGTTTTGTCGGTTAATGCCGCACGTTGTCAATTAAAGGTGATCTCTCTTGATGGTCTGGCATTACAAATGCATAAAAGTAAAGACGAATCTATAATTTGAGGAGGAACTACGGTGTTTATTAGAAATCATCTTGGGCTCACCGAGGCCACGGAGACCATGGTGGCTCAGGAACAAAGATTGAACCAAATAGCCAATAATCTGGCTAATGTCAATACCGATGGCTATAAAAAAGATGATTTAACCTTCTGGGAGATGATGTTCAAGGCGGCGGATAACCGGCCGCGGGTGGGCAAGGGCATTAAGTCGATAATCGATCAAACTCAGGGGGCAGTACAGAAGACCGATAACCCCTTGGATTTTGCCATTAACGGCCGGGGATTTTTCAAGATCCAGACACCGCAGGGGATTCGTTATACCCGAAACGGTGATTTCACCTTGAACAGCGGCGGTCAGTTGAGTACGGCTGATGGCAATTTGGTGATTGGCAACGGTGGCCCTATCTCCTTGAATTCAGAACATATTGAGGTTAGCCGGGATGGTACTATCAGCTCCGGCGGCCAGGTCATTGACCGCCTGGCCCTGGTCGATTTCACTGATCCAAGGGGCTTGCTCAAAGAGGGTAACAGCCTTTTTAAGTTAAAGCCCGGTAATCAGGAATTACAGGCCTCTAAAGCCGACATTAAACAGGGGTATGTTGAGGCCTCAAACGTAAGTGTTGTCAGGGGAATGACCGAGATGATTGATCTGCAGAGATCGTATCAGGCCCAGCAGAAGATGATTCAGACCTTGGATGATCTGGATCATCAGGCTATTTCCAGGGTTGGAAATTTGACAGGGTGAGCCCAATGCTGACGGTAAATCACCCTAAAAATATATGAGACAAGGAGAAAAAATATGATTCGCGCCCTTTATTCAGCTCGTACCGGGATGGACGGCCAGCAGACCCAGCTGGATGTCATCGCCAATAATCTGGCCAACGTCAATACCGGTGGTTTTAAGAAGAGCCGGGTGCAGTTTGAGGATTTATTTTATCAGTCGCTCCGGGAGGTGGGGGCGCAGACCGTGGGCGGCGGGATGGTTCCCACCGGGGTGCAGGTGGGGCTGGGTACCAGGGTGACTTCGGTGCAGAAGCTCTTTACTCAGGGCTCATTTGTCCAGACCGGCAATGATCTGGACATGGCTATTGAGGGGGACGGCTTTTTTAAGATCAGCAGGAACGGTACGGATTATTACACCAGAGCCGGGAGCTTCAAGCGCGATGCCGACGGCTATATTGTGACGGCCAACGGCAATCGCCTGCAGCCAGAATTTGCCATTCCCGATGGTACCACGGAACTGGCCATTGACTCCAGCGGTCTGTTGACGGCTAAGAATAACGCCCAGCAAACCCTGGGCTCGGTACAGCTTACCCTGGTGCGTTTTGTCAATCCGGCCGGTTTAAAGAGTATGGGCGGCAATCTTTTTGCCGAAACAACGGCCTCCGGGGCTCCGGAGGAGGACAATCCGGGCAGTAACGGGATGGGCAGCATTGCCCAGCATTTTTTAGAGACCTCCAATGTCGATGTCAGTGAAGAGATGGTGGATTTAATTATTACCCAGAGGGCCTACGAGGTTAACTCCAAGGCCATTACCACCGCTGATCAATTGATGGAGATTGCCAACAGTCTGAAACGATAATTCGGTAATTTCAGGCCTGGTAAATTGGAGTCAGGGCGGCGGCAGGCTGGCCGTAATTTATTGAGGTTGAATTTATGGTGTTAAGGCATAAGGGCAGGGTGTGGCTGTTAATCATGGTGGCTGTGCTTGGAGCGCAGTTTATTCTTTCCTGGCCGGCCGCTGCCGGGTCTACGGTAATCTTGGGGCAAAGCGGCTTGGAGAAGGTGTTTATGAATATGCTGCCCACGGGCAGCAGGACAAAATCCTATCTGCCAGGTATAGAGCGGCGGCTAAGCCATTTTAAAGCCCGGCCGGCGGTGGTTAAGGTCTTGTCAGGGCCGCTTGCTTATCGGTTGTTGTCAAAAAATGGTAATGACACGAGTCTGCGGCAGGAGATGGAAGTTGCCATCATGGCGGCTGACGGTGAAGAGGTCAGGGTGAGCATGAGCGCCGATGTGGAGCTCTGGGGGGATGTCGTCTGCGCGGCCCGTAATTTGTCTCGTAATACTATACTTCGGGCCGCTGATCTTGATACTATGCGCCGCAACATAACCATGCTGGGGCCTGATGTTATTACTGATCCCGCGCAGGCGGCGGGCCTGCAGTTAAAAACTACCATGCGGCCGGGGGCGGTTTTCTTTAAACGCCTGTTGAAGCGGCCGATGATTGTTAAGCGGGGCGATATGGTTACCATTGTCGTTCATTCCGGGCCGCTCATGGTGAGGGCGGCGGGCCGGATAGACATGGCTGGAGCCTTGGGGGATATGGTTATGGTGAAGAATTTGATGAGCCGCAAAAAGATTTACGCCCGGATTGTTAATGCCCATGAGGTGGAGGCGGTATATTAAAAATATGGGGTAACTGTTTAGCTGCACCCAACCTGCGGCTGATAATGCCGTCCAGCATACCTATGTATAGCTGAACAGCATTATCAACCACATCCTGGGCACATCTAAACAGTTACAGTTCATAGTTTAGGGTAGGTTATCCACCTTAGCTGAACAGTTACACTCCGGTGGTTATTGTTACTTTTATACATCACGCTGAATAGTTACCAATATGGGTAACTATTCAGCATGGTGTTGTGTTGATTACGGCGGCTCTATTCCCGCCGCGAGAGGAAAATTATAATGCGAATATTTAGATTATATGGCTGTTTGTTCTTTCTGATAGCCGGTTGCGCCGGGCAAAATCCGGCGGTCGCGGATAAACCAGTATTGCCGGAGCGTTACAGTATGCCGGCGGCGGATCATGTAACGGCCGCCGCTCCGGTGGGGGCTATATTTAATCCGGCCGCCAAGAATATTTATGAGGATGACCGGGCTCATAAGGTGGGTGATATCCTTCTGGTGAAGATTGTTGAGAATTCCAGTGCCGATAAAAATGCTGAAACCAAGACCTCGCATGACTCCAGTCTCAAGGGCGGTGTCTCTTCGCTCTTTGGCTATGAAAGCCTGTTCCGGGGCCGCCATGGCGCGCAAATTCCCTCCCTGACCAGCATGAATGCCAGTTTGACCAAGTCTTTTCATGGTAAGGGTGAGACCTCGCGGGACAGTCAGGTAACCGCCACCTTGTCAGCCAGGGTAATTAATATCTCACCCACCGGTAATCTGATGATTCGCGGCTATCAGGAGGTGCGGGTTAATAATGAGACCCAGCATATTATCCTCTCCGGTATTATCCGGCCGGAGGATATAAGCAGCGATAATACTATATTATCGTCCTATATTGCCGATGCCCGCATTGAATATAACGGTGTCGGATCGTTAAGTTCCAAACAGCGGCCTGGTTGGTTCGCTAATCTCATTGATGTCGTCTGGCCATTCTAAGGCGGCAAATATTGCCGCCTTAGAATGGCACGTTAATTGCTAATAGTTAAATTCATGGGGCCCAGGGGGCCGTTTTTTGTGCTTTGGCTGTTCTCTTGAATAGAGGATCTTTTTATGAAGAAAATACTCTTAATTCTAACCATATTTCTATTGGATATTTCGGTTTTAACCGCCCAGGGAGCCCGTCTGAAGGATATGGCCCAGGTGGACGGGGTGCGTGATAATCAATTACTTGGCTACGGCCTGGTGGTGGGTCTGCATGGTACTGGCGATGGCAATAAGTCAACTTTTACCACCCAGGGGCTGGCCAATATGCTGAAGAATATCGGGATGGACATCAACGCCAACGATATCAAGGTCAAGAACGTGGCCGGGGTCTTGGTGACCACTAGTCTGCCGCCTTTTGCCAAGAACGGTCAGGAGATTGATGTTACCATATCTTCTCTTGGAGATGCGGCGTCTCTGCAGGGCGGCACTCTGATTGCTACTCCTTTACGTGGTTTAGATGGTAAAATCTATGCCATGGCCCAGGGGCCGGTGAGTATTGGCGGTTTTGTTGTGCCGGGCGGGCAGAACCGCATTCAGAAGAATCATCCCACCGTGGCTCGTATTCCCAGTGGTGCTACAGTGGAGAGAGAGGTGCCGGTCTCTTTTGCCGGGCGGCATTATGTGACAATTAGCCTGGACAGGCCGGATTTCACCACGGTAATCAGGGTGGTTAAGGCCATTAATAATGATCTCGGGGGCGATTTCGCCAAGGCCCAAGATGGAGCCAGCGTTCGGGTAGAGGTGCCGGAGTCCTATAAAAACAGACAAGTTGCCCTGTTAGCGGAATTGGAGGACTTGAATGTGCGGCCGGACAACCAGGCCATGGTGGTGGTGGATGAGCGCACCGGCACTGTGGTCATGGGTGAGAATGTCAGGATCAGCCGTCTGGCCTTGGCCCATGGCTCCCTCAGTGTGCAGGTCTCTGCCGCCAAAACGCCCCCCATTGCCTCGGCTATGGTGGGTAAGCTGTTGACCAATAAAATGGTGAAGAAGATGACCGCCCAGATTGCCAGCGCCACGGCCGGTAGAACCACGAAAAGGCTGGCGGAGATTGATCCGGGGGTTACCCTGGGTCAATTAGTACGGGCCCTTAATTCCGTGGGGGTTGCCCCCCGTGATTTAATCGCTATTTTACAGGCCATTAAGGCGGCCGGGGCTATGCAGGCCGAACTAAAGATTATTTAACGGAGGAGCTGACGATGCGGATAGACGGGGCGGCGGGGATGGAGCTCAAGCAAACGGGGACGGCCGCCGATAAGCTTAAAGAGAAAAAAGAGAAAAAATTGCGTAAAGCCTGCCATGATTTTGAGGCCCTGATGCTTAAACAGCTGCTTACCACCATGCGGAAATCCGTGCCCAAAGACGGTATATTACATGGTGGTTATGCCTCTGATATGTATCAATCAATGCAGGATGACGCCTTGGCGCAGGAGATGGCCAAGGGGCGGGGTATGGGGCTTGGTGACAGTCTTTACCGTCAGTTAAGCCGCGGGCCCCGGTCGATTGTTCATCGTTACCGGCAAGGTAAATAGTTACATTCTGGCGGTTATTGTTAGTTTTTATACCTCAAACTGGAATTTATTATATATGAATAATTTAAAACCGGAAATAGTGGAAAAGCTTGTTGAGGGACTGCGGACTAATGCCCGGTTCTCTGAAGAGCTTAAAAATCTTCTGCGGGATGAAAATAAGGCCCTGAAGGAGATGGCGGCTCAGGAGCTTTTCAGGATCTCTAGGGAGAAGAATAGTTTACTGACTAAGATTCAATATGTGGATGATATCCTGAAAGGGGTTATTGAGGAGGCGGTTGCCGCAGAGGAGGATGATCAACCGGCGGCCTTGACTTTGGCGGCCATTTTGCCCCTGCTGGCAGAGAGCGAGCGCCAGATTGTGGAGCAGTATAGACAAAATCTGCGGGAGGTGCGCCAGGAGATTAAAACCCAGACTCTGATCAACCGGCGGGCTACCCTGGATACGTTGTCCTGCTTAAATGAGGCGGTTAATCTTTTAACCGGCCCTGGGGCTCAGGTCTCTGCCACCTATGGGGCTGCCGGTTTTAGGCGGCGCAGTGTTCAGCCCAGCCTGATCAGTCGAGAGGTCTGAAGAATGCCAAGTATCGCGTCGGTATTAAATATAGCCAAGGAGGCTCTGCTTACTCATCAGGCCGCAATCAACGTGGCGGGGCATAATATCGCCAATGTTGATAATCCGGGCTATACCCGTCAGATACTGGACTTGACCACCCCGGTGGCAACCCCTGACCGGGCCGGCTTCTTCGGGAATGGGGTGCGCAGTGAATCGGTGGTGCGGCAGTATGACCGGTTTATGGTTAAACGGCTTATGAATCAGAACTCTACCATCAATAATCTACAGGCTCAGCAACAGATAATGAAGGTGGTGGGGACTACTTTTAATGAGGCTCCCGGTCTGGCGGTCAATGATTTGATGAGTCAGTTCTGGGCCGCCTGGCAGTCCTTGAGTAATAATCCGGAATTATCTTCAGCCCGGCAGACGGTGGTGCAGAAGGCGGAAATTTTAAATGATAAGTTCAAGTCCATGACCGCGGATATCAACCAGGTTAAACTCAATATAGGTGAGAACCTGAAGTCCACAATCAGTGACGTAAACAGTTTGACTAAACAATTAGCGAATATCAACGTAAAGATTTCCGCTTCCGAGACTCCTCGACAGCAGCAAAATGATCTGCGTGATACCAGGGATGATTTGTTGAAAAAGCTCTCCGGTTATGTGGATGTCAATTATTTTGAATCCGCCAACGGGGCCTATACCATAATGCTTGGCGATGGTCATTCCTTAGTCAATAATAACGAGTCCTGGAGTTTGGACTGGTCGGATAACAAGCTCCATTGGGTGCAGACCTCCGCCACCGATGCCAAGACCATGGCGGTCATCCCCTCCGGTGAGGCTCTTGGCGCCAAGCTCGGGGGGCTGGTCGGGATGAATAATCAACTGATTGAGGGTAATCCTGATAATTATCTCGGTCGCTTGAACTCTCTCGCCAATTCCCTGATTCGGGAGGTTAACCAGCAGCACAGTCAGGGGGTGGGGTCAGTGCCTTTTTCTGACCGTCTAGTGAGTTCTGAAGAGGCCCACGATGCCGCCCTTCTGCAGACTACGGTGGATGTCGATACCGCCGCCGAGACTATTATTGCCGGCAGTATGCAGATTAACGGCCGGAATATTGGCCGGATTGATGGAAGCAGCGTGGTTTACGGGCAGGCCATGGGCAAGACCTATAACGCTGCTGCGGCCATTAACGCGGCCGGGGCCGGGGTAATAGCCCGTATGACCACTCAGGTAGCTGGCAGTGCCGTGACCCCCATGGTGAATCCCACGGATGACGGCAAGTCGATCAGCTTTACGGTGAATGGTATTGCGGTTAACTATACGGTTAACGCCGCTGGGGCGCCTGATGATACGGATCCTGCCGTTCTGGCCGGGCATTTGAAAGATGCCATTAATCAGGCAATCAGCGACTACAATAATAATGTGGGTCTTACCGCCCCCCAGACCAATCAGCCCAAGATGACCATTCAAGCGGTGGTGGGTAATGGTTTGAACGGCGGGGCGGTCAATGCTCTTGTCCTGCGGAATACCAATAAGGGTGATGAATCGCAGATTGTCCTTGCCGGTCTTGATCAGACCAATGCGGTGGAGGCCAAGGTAGGGCTTACCGACGGCACCTATACGGCCGATGCTACTCATAATACCGGTGAGCTTTCCGTCTTCACCGGCTCGGGGCCCATCAGCATTGACGGGGGAGCCGATGACACCATTATGGCTCAGTTGGGCTGGGCAGGGACGGTTCATTACAGCGATAACGCCGTGACTGTGCCTGGCGTTAATTCTCCAGCCTCTTTTACCGTTAACGGGCAGTCGGTCTCTGTTAATCTTTTGGCCGCCGACACCGCGGCTCAGAACGCCCAGTTGATAGTTGATGAGATAAATCTGGTCAGCACCAAGAGCGGGGTTACCGCCAAGGTGGGAAACGGTACCAACGGCGGGAT
>CAZZJP010000051.1:0-10885 GCA_964654555.1 uncultured Desulfobulbia bacterium | reverse complement strand
GTAGGTAAATCCTCTTCGTAGGTTGGGTTGAATATTTTTAGAAACCCAACATTAGATGATAAGCCTGTTTATTGTTGGGTTTCGCAAAAACGGCTCAACACCAACCTACATTTCTAATATATTCACCACCACTTTTGGAGAAGTTACTTTTGTTTATATGAAAGTCACCTGCCAAGGATATTGGCCTTGCCATGACTTTCATGTTTCGTTAATGTCCAGGTTGACCGGGCATGGATGTTACTTGGAATCGTGATACATAGAAGTAACAATAACCACAGAATTGTAACTGTTCAGGAAAGCGCAGACTCCGGATTGGCTACAGCTGAATAGTTATCTTGTTGATTATTTTAAAGTAAATACAATTTTAAAATTATAGCCGGTATACATAGCGCTCAATGGCGGCGAAAGCTTGCCGATTGTCTGCAAGGCAGCGGAAGAAAAAACCTTGCGGTCATTGTTCAACTTTTCAACAAACTCCGGCAAAGCGTTATATAATGTTACAATACCATTAATACTTCCATTATTTCCATCAACAGAAATTTTGTTACATTTTATTGATTTCGGCAAATATTCAGCAATACTTTGCAACACCCTTGAATAATAGTGTTTTTTACCTTTAATATTGTTGCTTCTTTTAATATTAATAGATAATTTTTTGATCAAATTTTTCCGACTATCTATTGATCTTTTCAAAACAACAATCCGGGCCTGAAGTATGACTACATCATTATCGGAGTGGGCTGATTTATTGGCCGCCAGGTTAATTTCGGCCATTTTTTTTACGGTTGAACGATAGCTCGCGTAAAAACCCAGGCCGGCAATCACAAAAAAAAGTCCGGTGATGATATAGGCAATAGCCCACGTCCTTTTAGGTGATGATTTAGTTGGCGATAAATTTATCCTCTCGATCATGATTACCACCTCGTTCCAGCGCCAAGGCCGATAATATACAGCCCAGGATCGCTGGATTCAGCGGGGGCGCCGACAATCTCTGTCAACTCCTCACCCATGGTTCCCATGATATACTGACGAAGTTTATCAAATAAATCACCAGCACCGATAACATAATATGACGAGATTTGGCCGCCCTTCATCACCGCGCTGAAATAATCTCTGGTTCTGATCATCTCAGCGCTTATTGCTTTAAGGTAGTCTTGCATTGTTGTGGCTGAATTTATTCCCAGTTCAATAGATTCCATTGTCCCCGACGTTAAAAGAGAATCGGCGTCTTCATTTTCCTCCGCCAACATCTTTAGCGGAGCTTCCCCGTCAACGCCCTTACTGAAATCGGAAGTGATTAAATCAAAACCACTGAGAATCGACATGCTTTCCGCATCGTTATCAATGTTGGTTGATTCGGAATTCACCAATGGCTTCTTATCAACCTTCACACGCAGGATATCATCAATATCATCATGGACAGGAACAGCAGATATCTTTTCTATTTTATCCACCTGGCCGAAGGGGGCAGCCATCAGGTTATCTTCTTCTGCCTTTTTATCCCCCTTTAGTTTGATTAAATCGACACTACGCGCTAATCTTATTTTTCCAGTCTCACAGACCCCGAGAGTCAGCCCCCCCGGCCAGATAATAGTACAGAGAGCGGCTTCACTTGTATTAATAATTCCAAGCAGATCAAGATAGGAGAACGCGGCAAAGGCATCCGCTTCAAAGAACATCACTTCAAGGTGATAATCACTAAATTGCTTTCGAATGCGATTATATATATCAGCAGGGAAAAGGTAAACCGCGATTTGCATTTGATCTTTTGACCTTTTGTTTATCTGCCAGTCATAAATATATTTGGATAGAGGTTTGTCGATGGCCTTGGTAATATGGTAGGGAAGAGTACGGGCAATAGCATGCTCTGGTAATAAAGGCAGTGAGAGGCTTAGCACCTCAAAGAGATGGAGAGGAAAAGCAATAGCGACTTCTCCGGCAGAGGTTGGGGAGACTTGCAATATAAGGCGTCTTAGTACCTCAGCGTCGGTTGGTAAACCATCTTCCATGGCAACTTTACCAAATGACAACTTCCCATCGCCGGCTTTAACTACCTCAGCCAGCATACTGTTGCGGGTATCACCACAATAGACATATTGTTTTTTGGTACGAAAAAGAAAGCTCATAGTTTCGATTTGCTCTTGTTACGGACATGAGTTTTTTTAAATTTTTGAGACAGTGGACTGCCCTTCAGTAAATTTGCCCGAGAAAGAATCTTTAAATTTTCGCGCAGTGGCGGAAAATCGGGATTAATTCTGTATGCCTTTTCAAAAAATTTAACCGCCTTTGGATAATAACCAAGTTCCGCGTAAACGACAGCCGCGTTAACTAACGGCTCGATGCGGTTCGGTGCCACGGCCCTGGCTTTCTGAAAATAATATATTCCCTTCCAGGGCTGATTCTTATGAATATACCGAATTGCTAATTGATTAAAACGCACAAAAGATTCAGTGTTTTTGTTTGCTGTTATTCGCGTTTTTCTGCTTTTTGGGGTATTATAGGGAACGACTTTGACTTTTTGCTTTTGAGGGGCTTTAACAGCTTTTATTCTGCGGGGAGAGTTCTTCGCGTTAATTTTATTTATGTATTTAGTAATATACGGCTGAGCTCCATAAATACTTAACGCTATAATAATAAAGGCCATCACTGTTACAGATTTAATGCTTGTCTTGCGGGAGGTATCCCCAGTGGATGACCCAGTTTTCCCCCCCGGCTGACGGGACACATCTTCATTCTTACTTATTTTTTCAAGGGTGTCTAAAAGTTTGCTCACAAAAAATCCCAGTTATAAAAATTCTGCTGCTATTCGATCACACCAATTAGGATTAAGGACTGTCTACAGCCCCTGTCGAACTATTACCCAACATTTACAGTCCGTTTGATTTTGAAATTATTCTGCCAAAGCCAAATATTTACTTTTTAATTAATGAGTTATTAAAAACATTATTCATATAGTACATGAAGAACAATACATAAATCCAGAAGATTTTTCTGCCTTTGCAAAGGAATATGCGGGAAGGTGGCGGAACCGGTAAGTTGCCAAACTTAGCCGCTCTCTATGGAAGATAAAAAAGGCATAGGCCTCTCCTGCAATATGGAAAGAGAGGTCTATACAGCATAACAAAAATGCCTAATAGTGTCCTTTACCTCTGGCAAGTGAGTTAGTGCCTGTCCAGAAATGAGTTAGAAAATATGCAGTTATATATCCAAAATCAGTCATTGAGGTTTATAGAAAAAAACGACGTGATATTCAAATAGCATTATGGTATAAACACTTCCTATAAATTTTGTTTTTTTGTCTTGCCTGGGTGGCGGAACTGGTAGACGCAAGGGACTTAAAATCCCTCGGCTGTATAGCTGTACGAGTTCGATTCTCGTCCCGGGCACCAATAACAACGGGGGCATTTGGAAATTTTCCAAATGCCCCCGTTTCTTTTTTAAGCACAAAAAAAAAGCACCTGCCCATTAAAATGGTCAGGTGCTTGAATTTACCATGGTGACCCCTACGAGAATCGAACTCGTGTTACCGGCGTGAGAGGCCGACGTCCTAACCGCTAGACGAAGGGGCCATTGGAATATGAGATGCAATAAATAAGCTATGAAGACACTTTTGTCAAGCTGAAGTTTGTCGTTGAACAATATTTATGCCGAATTGCCCTGCCTGTCTCAACTTTTTAGCAACTGTTTTTGAGACCACATGACCTGCAAGTGGTCAATAAAAATTTTGGTCTGGGCCGAAAGGGCGTAAAAATAGATGGGCGAGGCAATAATTAATCTGTTTTGCCGCTTGAACTTTTTCATAGAGGCCCTGCATGTCGTCCATGATTACACATTTCCCAGTCTTGTTACAACCACACTGCGGGCAATACAGGAACTCATCGTCAAAGCACTCAGACGTTATAATTTCATCTCCCCGCCAGCCTGCCGCACACCGTCAGCCGCTTCCTGGAGCAGCAGTTCGGTGTTCCCCCCCTTCGAGGACTGCCGTTCAGGGCCAAAACAGTTGCCATTTTACTTACTCCCTTTTTAATTACCGCCCTTTACTTATTGGCAAAAATGTTTACATTTGGATTTTATTTTTATGTCCTTTTATTGTAACAGCCATGCCCGGTCAACCCTGGCATAAAGAAACATGAAGGTCGTGGCAAGGCCGATATCCCTGGCAGATGACTTTCATATAAATTATTTCAGCAGGCATAAACCATGACTCATACCTGGCAGTATGACCTGAAATTTATCCGTTTTTTACCCATGCTGGTAATGATGACTGCTATCTTTATAATGTCAAGTCAGACAGGAGACAGCATTAACCTGCCGGATATAGTCAATATTGATAAATTATACCACGCCATTGAGTATGGCACCCTTGGTGCCTCTGTGTTATTCGGTTTGCACCCAGCCCGCCGCTCCCTGAAACCAGCAGCCATTGCCGGTCTGACCATACTCTTATGCGCGGTCTATGGTACAAGTGACGAATTCCACCAGATTTTCGTCCCCTTGCGGGATGCCAGTCTGGCGGATATTATGGCCGACATAAGCGGGTCCTCTCTAATCGCGGCCCTCTGGTGGTATAGAAATAAAAATAGTAACCACAAATCAATACAATTAATGGAGGAAAAAGACCATGCCGATTTATGAATATAAATGCCAGAAATGCGGAGCTGCTTTTGAGCAGATTATAATTTCAAAACATGATGAGTCCGGGATCAGCTGCCAGAAATGTGGCAGTAATCTGGTGAGAAAGACCATATCAGCAGCCAGCCTTAAGTTATCATCTCACTCGGCCGCTTCCATTCCCAGCGGGGCCTTTACCGGCGGCTGTTCGTCGTCCTCGGGCTTTTCTTGAGCCTCATGATGTTAAGCAAACCTGGATGGTTTGCAAATTTATTGCAGGGTCAGCCGATAGTTAAAGGTGCTGAGTTTTGTCTGACGATGATGATTGCCTATACCAAGCTGCCTCCGAAGCAGGGCAAGTTCCCTGCTTCCGGCCTTTATGCCTGAAATATCCACCACCATATAATTGAGACCAGCCTTCTTGAGCTCCGCGCCAGCCGTTAGAATGGAAAATGGCATAAGCGGCACAGCCTGGGTGAGGTTATTGTTAAGACGAAGAACAAACTGCTCATCTCTGGGGCTGACAAAGGGCTTATCATATTTGAAATAGCTGGGCCGCGGCCGGGCGGTAAAAAGAGGGGGGTAGGCGTAGACCGTTATCCCTGCCGTAATCTCACGCGCTAGACGTCCCAGCCTGGCGCACATCTCCATATCCGATTCCAGGGATATTTGCGGCTGCCGAATGCCCAGGGCGGCGACCTCACGCAGGGCGAAGGTATTCATGATGTTTAAACTGTAGTGTCCATAGAGCCGAAACGAACGAATCTTCATGGACGGCGGGCGGCGGCGTTTACCCCTGGACGGGCGGCCCTGAGCGGCCAACTTAACGGCCGCCTCCTGGAATATCAGCTTTTGCGAGATATGGCCAATCTGCCAGTCCATAAAATCATGGCGGGCCAGAAAGAGTACGGCCTGGGTAAAAAATGGCAGATCCTCCTCGACAATTACCGGCGGCAGAGCCCACATCATCCCCCGGCGCAGGGGGCCGCTTATGCCCTGACGTTTGAACTGCCGCAGGGAGACAGGCGACAGAACCACAATTAAACGGTCAGGCGCAAGATCCGTTATCTTGCGCAGGATCATCAGATCATCAACCTTCAGCCACCACGGCAGGGGCTGGTAGTGAACTTTTTCCGCCTGCCGGCCGCCTTGCCGTCTTCCCCGTGCCTTATCCTTAACTTCAAGGCGCGGTATTTTCATGGCCTTGGCGGTCAGGCCAAGACTCCGGCATAGATTGTCAACAGCGGGATCGGCCTGAATTTTCCTGACTATGGCCTGGAACTGAGCGGGACGAATAGAACCGCACCTGGCCTTGGCCCTGGAGTCTCTGGTATCCACCTTATAAACACAATCTCCCGGCCTGGTACCGGGAGGCAGAGGCATGGAGACCAGTGAACCGTCCGCCCCACGGCTGATTTCCCGGCCCGCCGCCCGCATATTCTCAAGTGTCCAGGACAGGCGCTCACCGCTCTTTTCCTGATGCACCCGCAGACGGTCGCCAGAGGCGAGTGCTACCTTAAGCTTAATTTCACCCCGCCCGGCCCGTAAACCACCAGCCGCTGTCCCCACAAAAAGGCCGATATTACCCGAATGCTGCGGGCTTATAAGCTCATCATCACCCTGCGCCTTGAGTTTAAAATACCCCTGATTTGATTTACGGCCCATGGCCGAGGCCAGCATCATTTCCGCCTCGGACATGGCTCCCTGGTCGGCGGGATGATCCAGCACCAGGCGGTAGGCCCCCACCACCTGCTCCACATATTGGCGGTTACGCATCCGGCCTTCAATCTTCAGGGAACGCACCCCGGCCCGCCGCAAATCATCAACCAAAGGCAGACCGCAGAGATCATTCATAGAAAAGAGATAACCGCCTGATTTCTTACGGCCATCATTGCGCCAGTGATAACGACGGCGGCAGGGCTGCACGCAGCGGCCCCGCAGACCACTCCTGCCGCCCGCGAAGCTGCTGAACATACAGAGGCCGGAGTAAGAGAAACACATGGCCCCATGCACGAAAGCCTCTAACTCCACCGGCGTGCTGCGGACGGCAGCGGCAATTTCAGTAAGCCGCATCTCACGAGCCACAACCACCCGTTCAAAGCCCATCTCCGCCAGCTGCCGTACCCCAAGAGAATTGTGAGCCCCCATGAGGGTGGAGGCATGGAGAGCAAGATCGGGGAAATAACGCCGCGCAGCATAAAAAAGGCCAAGATCCTGAATAATCAAGGCGTCAATGCCGATTTTCTGGAAAAAGGCCAATAATTTAAGGGCCGGAGCCAGATCGCTGTCCTTGAGCAATGAGTTCATGGCGAAATAGATCTTCACCCCGTGTTCATGGGCGAAATCCGTCATAGCGGCACACTCCGCCAGGCTGAAATTACGGGCCAGAGCCCTGGCGTTGGCAGCTGGAGCCCCCACGTACACTGCGTCAGCACCGCTTCTCACCGCAGTTTCAAACACCTCAAGGGTACCGGCCGGAGCTAATAATTCCATCTCAGGATTTGGTCTCAGATTGCAGCAGAGGCAGGATAAAATAAAAATTATTGCCCTCCGCAGTTGGTTCGTAACCCACCTGACCACCATGCATCTCCACCACATATTTGATGAAGGCCAGACCGTGGCCGCGGCTCAGATCCTCAACCTGGTTACGGCCGGTAAAGCCGTCATCAAAGAGAGAGGCAATCTCATGGGTGGGAATATGCTCACCTGTACTGAAGACATTTAACTTTATACCTGGCTGCCCCGCTCCAAAATAATCCTTTATAATCCGGCGGCCGTAAGCCATCGCCTTCCGGGAATGGCCGTTATGCCCCTCTACCCGCTGGGTATATTTCAGGGCGTTGGAGAATAAATTGGAGTAGACCTGCGACAACAGCCCCAGATCGGCGTTTAATTCAATTTCTTCACCGCGCATATCTGCCGGAGTTTCAAGAGTTATCCCCCGCATGGCCATGCGTTTGGAGTAATTCTCCAGCTGCGGAGTAATGATCTCGGAATCAAGCTTGCATATCTGACGGCGCAGAACAAAACAGCCCTTTTCAAAATGATCACGACGCAGCAGGCTCTCTAAAAAAAGGCTGGAGTTAACATGATGGCGGCTGATATCACGATATGAGGCATTCAAGTTGTTCTTAATATCCTTAATCTTACTGATAATCGTCTCACATTTCTGGTTATTCGCCCCATTCTTCTGCCGATATTGTTCCATCATTGACATCAGATCATTCAAGCTGTTGATATGACGTTCAAGCTGCTTAAAGAGATAACGGTAATGCATATTGGGAATAATTACATTATGCTCAATATCATTAACCAGATTATTGATAAATTTAAGGTGTTGGATATTTTGATGAGCCAGGGTTTTCTTGCGAAGATTATAGCCAATCCGGTTGGCATATTTGCAGAAGAAAAATTTATCGTCTTCGGTCAGCTCAGCGACGGGAATAATCTCGAAAACACCAGTAATCAGCGCCTTATTAGACTCCGACTCCATATTTGCTTCAAGAGGGACGGTGGCATAAATAGGGATTAAATACGACTGCCCGCTAATGTAAGGCCGAACATCGGGCCGGACATACTGCCCCCCCGCCGGGGGCACAGCATATACTCCATGACTTGTGTCACAGACCAGTTCCAACCGCCGCTCATCATTTAAAAGATAGAGCCTGGTATCAACCTCAAAGAACTCCCTCGGTACCGCCACACATATTCTTAAAAAATCGGCCAGGGAATCAAACTCCTGGGCCAGATCAAAAAATGTCTTCAGGGCGTCATTCTTTCGGGGGCTGAAATTATAGCTTATATAATCCCCTCGCTTTTCCCTGGTACGCTGGAGAATATTGCCTAAATCAACGTCTGCGGTCTTTTTGTCCATATAAATCGCCTAAGGCTGCCGTGGAATGAGTAAAACCTCATCATGCCCCGCCTTTTCAGAGAGCAGCACCTCAACATGATCTTCAACACTCTCTAAAAGTTCATAACCGGCATAATTAGGCTGAATCGGCAGTTCACGGCCGCATTGCCGGTCAACAAGGACGGCAAGCTGGATGGAGTGAGGCCGGCCAAAATCCATGATGGCATCAAGAGCGGCGCGGATGGTACGGCCGGTGAAGAGGACATCATCAACGAGGATAACGTCATACCTCTCCACTTTAAAATCAATATTTGTCTCCTTCACCATGGGGCTTTGGGCGGCGAGACTCCAGTCATCCCGATAGAGAGAAATATCCAGACTACCCACGGGAATATCAACCCCCTCATGCTCAAATATCTTTTTTTTAACCCGTTCGGCAAGAAAGACGCCGCCGGTATGAATCCCCACTAAGGCCAGCTCCTCAACCCTGTTATTACGTTCAATAATCTGCAGAACTAAGCGGGCCAGGGAACGCTCCATATCCCGGCCCGACATAATCTGCTGTCTTTTTGAGGTCATTTACCACCTCCCTGTCGTGACTGCCAGAAATAATCAATGCCCCTGGCGCAGACGAGATTCACCGCCTCCGGATAAGCCGCACACTCAGCGGCAAAGACCTTGAAGGCAATATCATCCGGGCTGTCTCCGACCTTTATAGGCACGCATTTTTGCACTACGATGGGACCTTCATCATAATATTGATTGGCAAAATGAACGGTACAGCCACTTACCCTGACCCCGCGCTCATAAACCGCCCGATGCACCCGCATTCCATAAAAACCGGGGCCGCAGAAGGAGGGAATGAGGGACGGATGGATATTCAAAACCGCCCTGGCCAGTTCTGGCGGCGGGCTGTAGAGCTTTAAATAACCAGCGAGAAGCACCAGATCCACATCGTAAGCGGCCAGAGCCAGGTTAACTGCCTCATCATCAGGGGCGTAAAGGGCCGGATAACCGTATTTTTCCGCCTTGCGCAAACCAAGAACATCCGGGGCATTGGCAATCACCACCTCAATACTGCCCCGCATCCCGCCCTGGGCGATCTGCTCATGAAAATTATCAAGGGTACGGCCGGTACCGGATAACAATACCGCGAGTTTCATCACTGATTAAGCTCCGGGTGGTTATCAATATCTATCTTGTTGAGCCACTCGCTGATGGCCGTGTCGTAATGACTGGTGAGATCAAACACCTTACAGGCCAGCCGGAATCTGGTTTTTAGAGTGGTATTACCAGTCGCCTTCATCTCGGCAATGACCTGGGGATAATCGACCGGATCAACTATCACCGTTACATCATGATAGTTCTTGGCCGCCGCCCGCAGCATGGTGGGGCCGCCAATATCAATATTTTCAATGGCATTGGTTAGAGTACAGGACGAATCAGCCACAGCCTTGTCAAAGGCGTACAGATTAACCGCGATGAGATCAATGGGCTGCAGATCATACTGGCGCATCTGGGCCTGGTGCTCCGGGTTATCACGTTGAGCCAGAATACCGCCGTGTACTTTAGGATGAAGCGTCTTGACCCGGCCATCAAGCATCTCTGGAAAGCCGGTAAAATCAGCCACATCCCTGACTTCAATACCATGCTCACGCATTTTCTTTGCCGTACCGCCAGTAGAGAGAATTTCCACCCCCAGCTCCTTGAGCTGCCGGGCAAAATCCTCGATACCGGATTTATCGGTGAGACTGATTATGGCTCTGCTTATCTTGTTCATAGTTTTCTCCTTAAAATCATTTCAACAACTAATCTGTTAAATAATTATTTTGTGAATAGATCAAAAATATAGGCTGCCTCTGATCGCCGTCTTCGTTAATCCTTACGAATAAATTTTTTAATTAACCGCCGATCCCGCTTGCCAGGCCTTTTGGGCGGTGGGGCCGGAACAGCGGCCCGCAACAGACGCCTTTGCTCGCGCAGTTCCTGACGAGCGGCCGCACTTTCTTCCCTTTCTTCATAGAGTAGACAGGCCTCCCGGGCCGGACGACGTTTATCATTCAGGGCGTTTACCACTACCACAAACTCATAGCCGCCCTTCTGAATCCGCAATTCGTCACCAAGACAGACAATGCGGGCCGGTTTTATCCGCTGACCGTTAACATGCACCTTGCCGCCGCTGACCGCCGCCATGGCCAGAGATCTGGTCTTAAAGAAACGGGCCGCCCACAACCATTTATCAATCCGTACCTTCAAGACCGCCTCTATTCCCGCCTGTTCATATATCCCGGGCCCAGCGTCGCAGTTCCTTAACGAGACGTTCAGGATCCGGGGCGTTATTAAGCATCATATTTTTGAACACTTCATAATACCGAATTTTGATAAAGTCAAACTGGCAGCCGATACCACCGCTGTTGG
>CAZZJP010000050.1:0-11033 GCA_964654555.1 uncultured Desulfobulbia bacterium | reverse complement strand
TTAAGCTGGCGGGCAAATTTTTCAAGCTGGTTGATATAGTAGGCCCGGTTGGCTGGATCAAGGGCAAAGGCCTTTTTTTCGACCTGAATGGCCTGCTCAATACGGCCGTTGGCAAAATAGGCCAGGGCCAGGGTGTCGAGGATGTGGGGGGCGGGCCGTTGAATCGCGGCCCGTTTGGCCAGGCGCAGGGCGGCGGTACGGTTGTGGATACTGTGAATGTCCACGGTGAGCAGCAGCCAGGCCAAGTTGTTTAAAACCTCGGCGTTGTCCGGGTTAAGGAGCAGGGACTTTTCATAGGCCACGATGGCATTCTGATAGTGGCGGCGGCTGTAATTCAGGTCACCGAGAAGCTGGGGCCAGACGAAATTTTGGGGGTCATCGGCCATCTTCTGCTGGATGACGGCCTGGGCGTATTTTTCCTGCGGGGCTCCGGCCATGAGATTATCCGGCATCCGCCACAGGGTGAGGGCGGAGAGTACAAGAATCAGGAGATAGGCGGCCAGGCTGCCGTATACCTTGCGGTTATGGTTATGTAACTGCTTGGAATCGGCCTCGCAGCGCTGTAAAAAATCAATACGCTGGCCAATACTGAAATGGTGCCAGCTCGGCTGGTCGTGGCTGGTTCCGCTGAGCCAGGCGATTTTGTCAAAGACCCGCACCAGCGGCTCGGCGCTGCCCATAGCTTTAAGGGCAAAGGCATCGGCCTGCCGTTCAAAATTACGCATGAAAAAGCCCAGAATATATCTGAAATAGACGATCATGAGGATGAACATGGCCCCGGTCTGGGCCGTGGTCAGGGCGTGGCTCGGCTGTTTGTTGACCAGATGCACCATCTTGTAGAAGAGATCGGAATTGGCCAGGACATAGAGGATGGGATAGGTGGAGAGCTGGGACAGGAGCCCGAAGCCCAGAAAGAGGAGGATGTAAATCTGCAGGTGGCGAAGTTTGACATGGCCCAGCTCGTGAGCCATTACCGCCTCTATTTCTTCCGGGGTAAGGGCCTGAAGCAGGGCCGGGGTTATGAGCAGGTAACGGCAGCCTGGGATAATACCCATAACTCCGGCGGTGAGGGCCTGGCCCTCAAACATGGGCCAGATCATAATGTCGCTGTAACCAACCTTGTATTTCCGGCAGAAATTTTCGAGGCGGCGGCGGTCCGGGCCGTCCGGCATGGAGGTGCATCTCCAGATCCGGATAATCAGGGCCGGGAAGGTCAGGGCCAGGCAGATGAAAAATAAAAGCGAAATAACCGGTTCGCCCCATGATGAGTTGAGAACTGTCTTGAGCAGAGGAATGGGAGCATGGCGCAGAAAATCAGCCAGCAGGGATAGAATCAGCCAGGGGAGAATAATGGGCAGATTGCTTTCCAGATTGGTTCTGATAAAATTCTTGGTGGAATGGCCCTGGCCGAAAAGGCGGTTATAAGGGCCGGCCGCCGCGGACCACATCATGATTAGATAAGCTATAAAGAGCAGCAGACCGCCTAAATCAATGATGGAAGGCGTAGTCCGCGCCATGGGCAGCAGGCCGAAATAGTACTGAAAATCCAGGAGATATATATCTATACTGAAAAAAACAATGGCCAGGATGGAGGCCCGTCGTTCAGCGTTGCTGTAGTCCGCGCCACTAATGAGTCGGGAGCTAAAAATCCGTTTTAACAGTCCTTGATAGATGATGGTCTTAATGACAAAAATGCCGAGGGCGGTGAAAAATGGGAGCTGCGGCCGTTCCGGGACACTGTTGGTTGAGAGTATCAGGATGACGATGAGAAAATATATTAAATTAGTATAGATCAAGGGGGGTAGCGCCTAATCGCTTGTGGTTGTCAGGAGGCCCGGCGGTTGATGCTTACGGAGATGTTATGATAACGAAAATTTTTAATCAGCCGTTCAAGTTGCTTGGAGGTAAGAAGATTATGGTGGACAAAATATTCGCCGAATTTTTTTTGCTGGCGCTGCTGCTTGAATACCATGAGCCGAACCTGATTTTCAGTCAATAATCCCAGCTTCACCGCTGAACGGCCAAAAGAGTCGGAGAGCTGCCTGGATTTCAGGATCTGGACAATGTCGCTGGAGGTAAGCCAGCCAAAGGATTTAGCAATTTCACCGAGGCGCGGGCGCTTGGTGCGCTGCCAGATCAGGGCGTTGACAATGGTCTGCCAGTTGGTAACGCCGGAATAAAATAGATAGTGTCCAAAGAGCAGCTTGCGGGGCGGAATCTGGCGGTTTGGTGAGGCTTGCTGGTAATCAGCTGTCCAGCCTGGGCGGCGGGATGATGCCTGTTTGGGCTGCTGGCGGGGGGCGGCCTGTTTCCTTTTGGCGCCTTGGGGACGCCGGGCCCATGATTGGTTTTGCGGCCAACGCCTGGCGGCAGTTGCTGATCTCCCCGCGGCCGTGTCTATTGGCGAGGAGGCCTGGAATTGCGCCAAGCCTCGTTCCCGGGCGTCAAGATAGCTTCTCAGGCTCTCATAGGCCTGCTGAACTCCCTGAAAGAGTTCGCTGCCCCGGCGTATAGCGGTTTCGCCGACATCGGTCAACATGTCAGGATGAGTTTCCCGGGCTCGGCGCCGGTAAGCGGTTTTTATGCCGTTGAGCTGTAAATATTCCAGAAATCCCCGGCTTATTTGGATCTCACCGCCAAATAATACCCGGCAGGCCTTAAATAAATCCTGTTCAGCGATAGTAATCATCTTTGCCACCTGTTTTAAAATCGTCGCCGTTGGGAGAGAGCGCTTAGGCGCCAGATAAAATATTTGTAATAGTTCACCAAGGGTACCAAAGTTGACGCTGCCCCATAGTGTAAGGGGTTCATTCGTGCCTTAGATCGGAGTCTCACTACGTTCGCTTACCTTGTTTGTTCCTGCCTTCAAGTCTGTACTCCCTGTACGTGAGAAGGCTGAAACAAACGGAGATGAGGTGCTGGTGATCTCTTACAAATATTTATGGATAAAAGGCCTTGGCCATAACCAGTAAAAAATTATAAACTGGTAAAAGATGCTAACTGCATTGAAATATTTTTAAAAACAACTATTTATATAATAAATTATAACTAATTAATTTTAAATAGTTTTTTATGATTATTATTTTTTAAATTTGAGGCTGTGCGTCATAAACTTAAGTTTGAGAGGCTGGTGGCGCTATTTTTATTTAATAAAAACAGATAGTTAAATTGTTTTTTAAAAAAACGAGGTGAAAAAATGACTAAATATCATGGCTTTTCCAGTAATAATGCGGTTGCCCATTTGCGGGAGTTAGCACATAATCCCTTTTCTTTGACCGAGCCAAATGCCTTGAACAACAGGCGTCTTGCCTCGTATTGCTGCCGGATGAATGACTTTGAGCTGCTTTATGCCACCGAGAGGATTAACGATGATACCTTGGCGGCCCTCCAGGATCTGGCCAATGAAAGTCAGGTTATTGAGCAGTTTAAGGGAATGAAGCGGGGCGAGGTGGTTAACCGGATAGATGGTTATGAAAGTGAGGAGCGCATGGCCCTTCATACCGCGGTTCGTGATTTGGGAGATGAGCCTCTGCATCCCGAGGCCAGCGCTCAGGCCCGGGCGGAGCTTCGCAAACTGCGGGACTTCCTTGATGGTTTAGCGGCGGCTGAGATTGTCAATGAGGCTGGGGAATCATTTACCGATATGGTAATGGTGGGGATTGGCGGCTCTGACCTTGGCCCCAGGGCTCTTTATCTCGCCCTGGCCGCCTTCAGGATTCATGGGCGGCGGGTTCATTTTATCTCCAATGTTGACCCCGATGATGCCGCCGCTGTTCTGCGATGTCTGGATCTCAGCCGCACCCTGGTCAATGTGGTCTCCAAGAGCGGCTCCACCCTGGAGACCCTCACCAATGAAGAACTGGTGCGGGCCTCTTTCAAGGCGGTCGGACTCGATCCCGGCCGTCATTTTATTGCCGTCACCGGTAAAGGCAGCCCCATGGATAATCCGGCCCGTTACCTGCGCTCCTTTTATATGTTCGACTATATTGGCGGCCGTTACAGTGTTACCTCTATGGTGGGGGCGGTGATGCTGGGCTTTGCCCTGGGCTTTGAGCAGCTCTCGGAAATTCTGGCTGGAGCCCATGCTGTTGATCAGGCGGCCGAGGAGCCGGATATTCGGCGCAATATCCCCCTGCTCATGGCCTTGCTCGGGATCTGGAATCATAATTTTCTGGGTTGTGATACCCTGGCGGTTCTGCCTTACAGCCAGGCCTTGATTCGTTTTACCGCCCACCTGCAGCAATGTGATATGGAGAGTAACGGTAAATCCATTGACCGCTTCGGTCAGCCCCTTGCCTGGCAGAGCGGCCCCGTAGTCTGGGGTGAGCCGGGTACCAACGGCCAGCACGCCTTTTATCAGCTTCTCCATCAGGGGACGACTATTGTGCCGGTGGAGTTTATCGGCTTCCGGCAGAGTCAATATGGTGAGGATCTGGAGATTCAGGGCACCACCTCCCAGGAGAAACTGCTGGCCAATCTCCTGGCCCAGTCACTTGCCATGGCTGCCGGCCGCGGTAACGCGAATCCCAATCGGCGTTTTGCCGGTAACCGTCCCAACCGCATTCTTCTCGCTGACCGCTTGACTCCTTATACCATGGGAGCGTTGATGGCGGTTTATGAGACTAAAATTGTCATGCAGGGTTTTATCTGGAATATTAATTCCTTTGATCAGGAAGGGGTGCAGCTGGGCAAGGTTCTGGCTAATGAGATTATTGATCACCTCGCCGCCCGCCGGCGGGATGAAAATTATCAGGGACGTGATGACGATTTGTCCTGGGCTATGCTGCGGATGACTGATAAATAAATTTCGTCACAAGCCCTTTAGTCTATTTTCTGAAGTTCTTTACCTGGTGATTTCTTTTTGCCCAGCAGGGCGCCGATCCAGATGCCCGTTTCGTAGAGCAGGCCGAGAGGGACGGTGAGGAGGAGGGCGGAAAAGATGTCGCCGGCAGTCAGCATTATGGCCAGACCCATCATGGCGATATAGGAATAGAGGCGGTGTTTGCGGAAATACTTGCTGTCCACCAGGCCGATTTTGGCGGCCGCGGCCATGAGAAAGGGAACCTCAAAGGCTATGCCGAAGGCCAGGGCGTTGCGGGCCACGAAGGTCAGGTAGAGGCCGAAACGGGGCAGGGGCCGCAGGTTCTGGCGGGCAAAGCCCATAAAGAAGGATAACATTTCAGGCAGGACAATGAAGTAGGAAAAAAGGACACCGCAGGTAAAGAGGGAGCTGGCCAGGAAGACAACGAGGAAAATTTGCCTTTTCTCGCGGCGGCGGAGTCCGGGAGCGACAAACATCCAGGCCTCATATACTATGACCGGTGAGGCCGCGGCTATCCCTACCAGGATTGAGAGCTTGATATAGCTGAACAGGGCCTCAGTGAGGTTGGTGTAAACTAAGGTTGCCAGTTTAGGGTCGGCCCGGAAGAGGGGGGCTACCAGCTGGCGGGACAGGGGCTGGATAAAAAGATAGGCGGCGGTGCTGAACAGGACGACACTGAGAAAGGAGACAATCAGCCGCGAGCGCAACTCTTTCAGGTGCTTGAGGAAATAATCATTGACCTCATTCATCAATCTTAGTTGCTTTAACGGCCTTTATTTTATTTTCCTCATCGCCATGGGGCTTGTTCTCTGCCGTTGGTTTTGGCGCTTCGGCTGTTGCGGGTGTTTCTTTAATATCTGAACTGTTATCGGCATGGGGCTCATCCGGGTTTATATCCACGATGCTTTCAGCAGCGGTTGACGGTTCGGGATTTTCCGCCGCGGCTGGCTCAATGTTTCCCTCAAGCTCTGATTCATCTTTGCCGCTGTTCTCTTCCTGGTCAGTGGTTTCGTCTTGAACCAAATTCTCCGGCCTAGCCTTGTCTCTGGCGGGCGGAGTATGTTCGATCTGGCCAAGTTCGAGGGGATTCTTCTCCCAGGGCTTAAGATCATCATCCTCGTTCAGAGTGTCTTTCAGGGAGTTGGCGGCCCTTTTTAACTCCACTATCTGCCGGGCCAGGGTCTTGGCCAGATCTGGAAGTTTGTCCGGCCCCACAACGATAAGAGCGACCACCATAATTAAAATTAATTCAGGTAAACCAATGCCAAACATAATATTCCAGAGCAGAAATTGAAAAAGAGTAAATTTGAAACTACGTCATTTGACCATTTCTGTCAAGCTGCTTAACAATTTGACATTTAACCGGGCCTTGGCTATTATAGGCGCCGCAATTAGCTTGTTTATTCGGGCAGTAATTGCCCGTATCGGGGCTCACCGCCCCTGCCGGGATGTGGGGGCAAGCCGCAAACCGCTTATTAGAGGCGGTTTATTATTATCTATTTAAGAGGCTGGTATAATGGCAAATGTCGTGGTTGTGGGCACCCAGTGGGGTGATGAGGGCAAGGGTAAGATCGTTGATCTGTTAACCGGTTATGCCGATTACGTGGTGCGCTTTCAGGGTGGTAATAACGCGGGCCATACCCTGGTTGTGGATGGCAAAAAATTTATCTTTCACCTGATTCCTTCCGGTATCCTCAATAAGGACAAAAAATGTTTTATCGGTAATGGTGTGGTGCTTGATCCTGTTGTTCTTCTCGATGAAATGGCGGGGCTGGGCGCTCAAGATCTTACGGTTACCCCGGAGCGTCTGTCTATAAGCGAGAATACCCATTTAATCATGCCCTATCATAAGCAGCTCGATTTAAGCAGTGAGGCCCAGATGGAAGAGGGCAAAAAAATTGGCACCACCGGCCGGGGTATCGGCCCCTGTTATGGTGATAAAATCTTACGCAAGGGGATTAAGGTCGGTGAATTACGTGATGAAGAGTTGTTCAAAGATAAATTGCGCGATAACATTCGTGAAAAGAATCTGATTCTTGGTAACGGCGGCCCCGGCCCCCTGTCATTTGATGAGATATACGGCCAGTTCATGGGTTATGCCGAGAAGCTGATTCCCTTTATCAAAAATGTCTCAGTGGAGCTTGATAAGGGTCGCCGGGCCGGTAAAAATATCCTTTTTGAAGGGGCGCAGGGCACCCAGCTTGATATTGATCATGGAACCTATCCCTTTGTGACCTCCTCTAATACGGTTTCCGGCGGCGCCTGTATCGGTTCCGGTATCGGTCCGGTCTATATTGACGCGGTAGTTGGTATTCTCAAGGCCTATACCACTAGGGTAGGCGAGGGGCCCTTCCCCACCGAACTCTTTGATGATACCGGTGAGGCGATTCAGAAGAAGGGCGGTGAGTTTGGGGCCACCACGGGCCGCAAGCGGCGCTGCGGCTGGTTGGACGGGGTTGTGGCGCGCGACGCGGTGCGTTTGAATGGGATTACCGGCCTGGCCCTTACCAAGTTAGATGTCTTGAGCGGTCAGGAAACATTAAAAATTGCCACCTCTTACCGTGATGGTGATGAAGAGTTGTTCGCCATGCCGGGAAATATCCGCCAGACCTCTCGTCTGCGGCCGGTGTACGAGGAGGCTCAGGGCTGGGCGGAAGAGATTGACCAGGTGGTAAGTGCGGACGAATTACCGGCCAAGGCCCGTGATTATATAAAACGGATTGAAGAGATTACCGAAACTCCGGCCAATATCATCTCCGTCGGCCCCGGTCGTGAGCAGACTATCATGCTTAAAAACCCCTTTGAGAAGTAAGAACTGCTTTTGTTCAATGTTGAAGGCTCGCCTTTTTGGTTATCATCTTTTTACGTAGCGGGCTCCGGCCATGACATCCGCCATGTCAACGGCGCTCTGGGCCAGCATATTGACCACTACCGGCGCCCCCTTGGAACGCCGGATGGTGGGGGGCTGCAGGGCGGTGAATATGGAGTGCAGGATGTCGGTCTTGGGGTAGTCCATGGGCTGTTCCATGGCCTGTTCTATGTGCCAGATGGTTTTGCCGGTACGGGTGTTTAGGAGACGTACTGAGATGTCTAAACGTGAGCCGCCCAACTCGGTTCCCTCCAGGGCGTAGTTTATCCGGCCCGCCATGATTAAATCCACATTCTCCCGCCTGCCGGCCCGCAGGGCTTCGTCGGCGTTTCCGTAATGCTCAGGCAGTAATTTAACCCGGTGGAAGGTCTCTCGGCCCAGCAGAATGTCCTGAAAGATACTGGCGGCGGCTGTCCCGAGACGCGGATTAATGCCGCTGGCCAGGTCGAAGGGCGGAATACCCACCGATGACATGGCATAGGCCTGGGGCTCAAGGGGATGAATATAGACCACTGGCGCCCCTTTTTGAACCGCAACCTGCGCTGAAGACTGGCGCTGGCTTATGGTGGAGCAGGATGACGTCAACCCGGCCAACGAAATAAATACAATAAATAAAAGAAATCTTCGCATGCGGCTCCTTGTTAAATAAGTTGTAACTTCAGCGGGTGGTCATTACGGGCATTTCGCTTATCTCTAAAAGTGTTCATCACCTGAAATACTGTCCAGCGCCGGGCCGCTGTCGGCCAGTAGATAATTAATATTTAAGCTGCGATTTAACTCCATCCCTGCTACTGATAATACCTCCTGGCTGCCGGCCGCTAATAATTTTATATTGATGATTATGGATTTCGGGGTCAGGGAATAGGTTCCGGCCAGAATGGCATCCGCCTTCTGCTCCTTGCCCAGCTCCTTGCTTTCCCGGCTTAATATCAGCTCACCTGTCTTGTCCTTAACCATGATCGCTCCGGCCTTGCGGAGTTCTATGACATGAAAACCATATTGGAACAGACGGGTGGCGAGGGACTCGCTCAAGGCCCGGCCGAACTTTGAGGTCTGGTCGAGATTGTTAAGGTTGACGATGGTGGTGAAGATCAGGGTTTCGTTGGTATTAAGGGAGCGGCGGCGGTTGTTGATTAATTGCCGGGCCAGATTGTCGCCGATGCCGAAGAAATCAGGGCTGGCAGCCGACAGGGTTTGAGGGGCGCGGGCCTGGCCGCAGGCGGCAAGCAGCAGGGAGATGAGCAGGACGGCGGTCATTGCCGGAGCCGGAGTTCTAAATATCTTCATTATATCCTCTGGTAATCAATCAAAACAATCAAAAAAAAATCTGCTGTTGCTGGCTGCCCAGTTAATTTTATCTGCCGCCGCTCAAATTTTTAGGGCTCGAATTTTTTAATGCGTATCGCCACCGGCGCTTTGGGGGGGCTGGATTCATCGGCCAGCATTTGTCTCGTCACCGGGTCAAGCTCAAAGGCTAAACTGGCATGGGACAGTACCATTCCGTCTCGATTACGGAGCAGGCGGGCGTTTAACATAATCTGGCCATGGGCGTAAGTGTAGGTGCCGACGATCATGGCCTGAGCATTGTGGATATAGCTTAATTCATTCATGTCCCGGGACAGGGCATAGACGCCGTATCGTTGTCTTATCATCAGTCCGGCGCTTTTGCGGACGTCAATGACTTCTATACCGGCCTTCTGCAGGTCGCCGATCAACTCCTCGCAGATATAGCGGCCCAGATCTGAGGTCTTGTAAAGGCTGTTCAGGTTGACAAAGGTGTTGACGGTGATGACATATTCATCGGCGATACTTTCCCCGGCGTTGGCGGTAAGCTGGTGGGCCAGGTCGGCGACGCGTTTTTGTAAGGCCCTGGATTCAGCCGCCCTGGGCCTGGGCTTTTGTTTGACCGCCGGCCGCCAGGTGAAAAAAGACAGGTAATCCCATATGTTTTTGGCGGGCGGCGGCGGGGAACGGCGTTCCGTGCGGTATACATAGTCAGATGGCAGGGGCTGGGGATAATCAATGGCGTAAGCGTTATTGGAAGCGCCCTGATTAACAGCGGCCTGGGCTGAAATACTGAGCGTGAAGCACAGAAGAACGGCGGCCATTGGCTTAAATAAAGTCATCATTATTCTTTATTTCCTTGTGGCTTGATTGGCTGGATAATCAGGGTTTGAGGCGGTGGGTTTGAGGCGGGATAAACCACGGCCTGGTAACGATTAATGCCGCCCTGGGGCCAGAAGGCGCGTAGTCCGGTACCGCCTCCTGATATAGACGCGCCGCCAGCGGCGCAGGCCGCGATAATGAACGGCAGCAGGGCATAAAATAATATCTTCCGCAAGGAAATACCTCCAGTATGGCTCTCAGCCATTAAATTGACATGGTAATCGGGCCTGGAAAATGTTACCGCTCCGCGGCCCGTGGATAATTGCGGAGAGCTGCGGTATAAAGGTCTTTGCCTGAACGGCAGGGCGGAATATTTTTCCGCCTTTTTTCGCCGTACAGGGGTAACCGGGTAAAATTAACCCTGCCATTATTGTGATGGATAGTAACGTCATTGTTTAATGCATGTTCAGTGCCAATTGTTGTGTGATAAGTTGTTAAAAAGTCAGTGCTGAGCGCCGCTAACAAAAATTTGTTGCCAAAGGTGGTAAAAAGATTATATTAATTAAGTTTTGCTACTGAATATGATTCTGGAATAAGAGAAAGGAGCTTTGGGTCTATGGCAAGGATTACAGTTGAGGACTGCCTGAAATTAATAGGCAGTGAAAACCGTTTTGCCCTTATACATCTGGCAATAGCCAGATTAAAGCAGCATCGGCAGGGTATGCCGTTTTTGGTGGAAGGCAAGAACAAAGAGGTGGTGATGACCTTGCGTGAGATTGCTGCCGGTAAGGTAACGCCGGAGAATCTTAAAAGCCTTGGAGAGTCAGTTCGGGCTGATGAAGAGGCGCTTCGGGCGGCGGCCGATAAAGGTGAGGCTGATGATCCGGCAGAGGGGGGCTCTGCGGCAGCTGGGCCCGCGGCAGAGAACGTAGTATCTCCAACAGGAAGTGACACATAAGCAGATATGAATTATTACGAAATCTTGAGTGTGTCGTCGACTGCCTCTGCGATTGAAATTAAAAAGGCCTATCGCAAGAAGGCCATGAAATATCATCCTGACCGCAATAAGGGTAATAAAGAGGCTGAGGAAAAATTTAAGAGCGCCGCGGCGGCTTATGAGGTGTTGAGTGATTTGGCAAAGCGCCAGATTTATGACCAGTACGGCGAGGAGGGGCTGAGAGATACCGGCTATGGCGGCCCTGGTAACGCCGAGGATATTTTCTCTAATTTCGGTGA
>CAZZJP010000049.1:0-11150 GCA_964654555.1 uncultured Desulfobulbia bacterium | reverse complement strand
TTAAATCCGCTCTGGAGGGGCAAAGGTTAGTTAATCTTCGTTATGAAAATTCCTTGTCCCCCATGGTTGATCTTCTTGACTCTCAGGTCAGTCTTGATCAGTCCCGGGCCCACCTGGTGGCGCAGCAGAATGAGCGCCAGCTTGCCATTCTGAATTTAAGTTATGAAAGCGGTATGATCCTTGATGACCTTCATGCCCACAGCGAATCCGCAGGAGAAAAAAAATGAACATACAAAGAGTAGCCGCTATAATGATGCTTGTTCTGGCGCTGACAGGCTGTAAGGAGCAGGCGGGCTCAAAAAATACGGTACAAACCGCGAGACCGGTGATAACCGGGGTGCGGACTGCCAGGATCAGCCTGGTGCGGGTGCCGATTTTTTATGAGACTGTTGGTACCGTTAAATCCAAGGCCGCTGTAACAGTAGCCGCCAGGATCATGGGTAAGGTTACCGGAGTAATGTTCAAGGATGGCGATATGGTCAAGGCGGGCCAGTTGCTGGTCTCTATAGACGATCGTCAGTTCAGACAGCAGATAACCGCGGCTGAGGCGGCTCTGAGCCAGGCTAAGCAAAGTCTGACCACCGCGGATAAGCGCCGTCAGCTGGCTGAACTCACCTATCAGCGCTATGAGAAATTGTTTGATGAGAGGGCTGTTTCCGGTCAGGAATTTGATGAGATCAAGACCAGGATGCAGGTAGCCGGGCTTCAATATGAAATGGCGGCTAAGGCCGTAATCCAGGCCGAAAGCGGCCTGGCTCAAGCCCGTATAGCAAGTGGCTTTGCCTCGGTACGTGCCCCTGTCAGCGGTATAATTGCCAAAAAGATGGTGGAGGCCGGTAATATGGCGGCTCCAGGTCAGCCCCTGTTGACCATTGATCAGAAGGGGCCTTTTCACGTCGATATCAAGGTGGATGAAAACAAGATTAAACTGTTACGCGAAAATATGCCGGTGGAGGTGGAGATTCCCTCGCAGGACAGGCGGATCACCGGCCTGGTGACGACTATTGTCAAGGCGGTTGACCCGCGTTCCCGCTCCTTTCTGGTCAAGATACGAGTCAAGGCCCGTGATTTGAGCAGCGGGCTTTTTGTCCGGGTATATGTGCGGAGCGGCAGCCGCCAGGCCCTGCTGGTTCCGTCTTCGGCTATCGTCAACAGGGGGCAGCTCACCGGGGTTTATTCGGTGGGCGAGCGTAATCTTGTTACCTATCGTTTGATTCGGGCTGGCAGAAAATTTGCTGCTGGTGTTGAGGTATTATCCGGTCTGCAGGATAATGAGCGGGTGATTGTCAGGGGTACGGACAGGGCTGTGGACGGCGGGATTATGCAAAAGGAGAAACGGTCATGAAGGATATCGGCATCTCAGGCATAATTGCCAAGGCCTTTATCAAGTCTAAGCTTACCCCTCTGCTGGTCATCGCGTCCTTATTGCTGGGCGTTTACGCCATCATGGTGACCCCCCGGGAAGAGGATCCGCAGATTAACGTGCCGATGATTGATGTTATGCTTTCTTACCCCGGTGCCTCGGCCGCCGAGGTGGAGACGCGCGTTTCAACCCCGGTGGAGAAGCTGCTTTGGGAAATTAAAGGGGTGAAGTATATTTATTCCATCGCCAAGCCGGGCATGAATCTGACTATCGTCCGTTTTAAGGTGGGCGAGGACATGAGCAGGAGCCTTGTCAAGGTTTACAGCAAGCTCATGAGCCATTATGACGAAATCCCGCCCGGTGTCTCCCGGCCTCTGATTAAACCCCGCTCCATTTACAGCGTACCCATTCTGGCCCTTACCCTGTGGAATCCTCAGAATAAATACAGCAGCTATGAACTGCGCCGCATGGCCGATGAACTGGCCAATCGGCTGAAAAGAGGCCATAATGTGGCCCAGGTCGCGGTAACCGGGGGCTTGCGCCGCCAGGTCAGGGTTATGCTTAATCCCCTGAAATTGCGGGCCTATCACCTCTCGGCTCTCCAGATTATGGGGAGTATCCAGCAGTCGGACGTAAAATTGCCATCTGGCACATTTCCATCCGGTAACCATGAATTTCTGCTTGAGACCGGCAGCTTTTTCACCGATTTGCAGGATATTAAAAAGGTGGTGGTGGCCGTAGCCGACGGTAAGCCGGTGTATCTCGATGATGTGGCGGCCCTGACCGACGGCCCGGCTGAACCGGCCAGTTATGTCTTCATGGGTTCCGGCCCGGCGGCGGCGGAGAAAGGTGTGCCGCCTACTCCTGGTATGCACCCGGCAGTGACCATCGCTCTCAGCAAGAAGAGAGGTGCCAATGCCACTGTGATCGCCAGAGACACCATCGCCAAGGTGAAGTCATGGCAGGGAACCCTGCTGCCGGACGATGTGCAGGTAACAGTGACCAGGGATTATGGTAAGACCGCCAACGATAAATCTGATGATCTGCTGGAGCATCTGCTGATTGCCACAATCTCAGTAACCCTGCTCATTGCCCTGGCGCTGGGCTGGCGGGAGTCGCTGGTGGTGGCGGTGGCCGTGCCCGTTACCCTGGCTCTGACTCTGTTAATCAGCTATCTCTATGGCTACACCCTTAACCGGGTTACCCTCTTCGCCCTCATCTTTTCCATCGGTATTCTGGTTGATGACGCGATTGTGGTGGTGGAAAATATCTACCGTCATTTCCAGATGCACAAGGTTAGTGTTATGACCGCTGTGCGGGCGGTAGATGAGGTCGGCAGTCCTACCATTCTTGCTACCTTTGCCGTTATTGCCGCCCTTCTGCCCATGGCCTTTGTCTCGGGCCTGATGGGGCCGTATATGCGCCCTATTCCGGTGAATGCCTCCACAGCCATGATATTTTCCCTCATGGTGGCCTTTATTGTCACCCCCTGGCTCAGTTACAAGGTGTTGAAAAATGTCCGTGCCAATAATGGGGCGGTGATAAAAGAAGAGGATACTAAGATTTATAAGCTTTATGCCCGGATTATCGGGCCGCTTCTGCAAAGCAGCTGGAAGAGATATATCGTGCTGGGCAGTATTCTGATTATGCTGATTCTGGTGGTTATTCTGGTGCCTCTGCAGAAGGTAACCTTGAAAATGCTGCCTTTTGATAACAAGAGCGAACTCCAGGTGGTGATTAACATGCCGGAAGGCACCAGCCTTGAGGGAACCGCCGATCTGACGAGAAAGCTGGCCGACTATCTGAAAACAGTGCCCGAGGTGACGGATTTTGAATCCTATGTCGGTACCTCAGCCCCTTATAATTTTAATGGTCTGGTGCGCCATTATTTCCTGCGTCACAGCAGTAATCTGGCAGATATACAGGTGAACCTGGTGGACAAGGAGATGAGAAAGGATCAAAGCCACGAGATTGCCAGGCGCATCAGGCCGCCGCTGAAAAAAATTGCCGATGCCTTTAACGCCCGTATCAAGGTGGTGGAGATACCGCCCGGCCCGCCGGTATTAAGTCCCCTGGTGGCCGAGATATACGGCCCGGATTTGAAGCGTCAGCGGCAGATTGCCGCCCAGGTTAAACATATATTTGCCACCACCCCTGGTGTTGTTGATGTTGACTGGTATGTCGAGGATACTCACGATAAGTATGTATTTGTTGTTGACAAGGAAAAAGCGGTACTCTATGGCATCAGCCCGGCGGCTATTGCCAAGACCCTCAGGATTGCGGTGAACGGCATGTCGGCCGGCCTGCTGCATGATAAAAAAGAAAAGGAGCCGGTTGATATAGTGTTGCGTATGCCGCTGGCGGTCAGGTCATCTCTTGCGGCCTTGCGGGGCATCAGCCTGCTGGACAGGCAGGGGAACTTAGTCTCACTGACCTCTCTGGTCAAGGTAGAAAAGCGCCGTGCCGAGCAGCCCATTTATCATAAAAATCTGAAACGGGTGACTTATGTAATTGGTAATGTGGCAGGGGCCAGGGAAAGCCCGGTTTATGCCATTCTGCAGATGAAAGACCGGATTGCCAAATTGAAGCTGCCCGAGGGCTATCAGCTCCGGCAGTATTTTACCGAGCAGCCACCGTTGACGAAACGCTATTCCCTTAAATGGGGCGGGGCATGGCAGATTACCTATGAGGTATTTCGTGATCTCGGCATAGCCTTTGCCGCCGTTATGGTGCTTATCTATATTCTCGTGGTGGCTTGGTTCAGGAGTTTTACGGTACCCCTGGTGATTATGGCGCCGATTCCGCTTACCTTGGTGGGCATTCTGCCGGCTCACTGGCTCTTTGGTATTTTCTTTACCGCCACCTCAATGATCGGTTTTATTGCCCTTTCCGGTATTGTGGTGCGGAACTCTATCCTGCTGGTTGATTTTATTCATATGGACTGGGTTGAATGCGGGCAGTTGGTTCCCGCTCTTATCAAGGCCGGGGCAGTGCGGCTGCGGCCCATTGTGTTAACCGCGGCTGCGGTGGTGGTAGGCTCCATTGTCATGCTCTTTGATCCCATTTTTCAGGGTCTGGGTGTTGCCATGATGGCCGGGGCAATTGTTGCCACCGGGTTGACTCTGGTGATTGTGCCGCTGCTCTACTATGAATTTTTTAAACACGCCAGCTGCCCGGTGGGGAATGAGGAAACGGATTAGGGACTGCCGGTCTCATATTTACCGCAAAGACGCAGATAAGCGTTAGACCTCGAAGGCCGCCAAGACAACTTGTTGTTTTTGCGGCCTTTGTGTTTCAAAAGTGGTTTTTGTGTGATGCAGGTAAGCAAACCTTAAGAAACCATAGAGAGAGACAGAGAAGAGGGATACAGTTGTGCAGGGTGGGCTGTGGCCCCGTCAATTGGTGAAGGACGCAGATCCGCCGCTTTTTTGGCTCAAGAAGCGTGAGCGCCTCTGATAATCTCACCCTCCACCATGTAAATTACCTCTTCGGCGATATTGGTGGAGCGGTCGGCTATCCTCTCTAAATGGCGGGCCAGAAGATAATTGTTAATCAGGCAGGCCGCCTGCTCAGGATATTTACTTACCTCGTTGGTAACCGTCTTGTAGGCTTCATTCCTCAGGGCGTCAACTTCGTCATCCATGAGAAAGATTTTGTGGGCCATCTTTACATCCCTCTGTACTAAGGCGTCAAGACTCATTTTGAGCATGGCAATTACCTTCTGGGACATGGGCTGGTAGTCGAACTTGAAATGCAGGAGGGTATGGTGTTTGATGGATTGTACCCGCATGGCAATTTTGACCGCGTAGTCGCCAATGCGCTCAATCTCGCTATTAATCTTAATCATGGCGATGAGAAAACGTAAATCTCTGGCCACGGGTTGATAAAGGGCCAGAATCTTCAGGCAGTCTTCCTCTATTTCAACCTCTTTCTCGTCAATCTCATAATCGGATTTGATCACGTAGGCAAGTATCTCTTCGTCATGGCTGTTGATTGCGGAACAGGCCTTTCTTACCCGGTCTTCAACCAATGAGCCTAAGTCTAAAAAATTTGTCTGGATTTTCTCCATTTCTTTATGGAAATTCTGGTGCATGGTTTTCTCCTCTGGATAGCGAATAATTACGTTAGGAATCTGTAACTATTCAGGAGTACCTCATCCTCTGGGACAAAATGAAAAGAGGCAAGAGGGGAAGTATAGACTTCGAGGATGAGGCACTGCTGAACAGTTACCATTGAGTTACGGGCAGTTTACAGCTCTTACCGTTAGAAATTTAACCAAAGCGGCCGGTAATATAGCCCTCTGTCTCTTTACAGGCCGGGTTGGTGAATATATCGCTGGTGGCGCCGAATTCAACCAGCCTGCCGAGATACATATAGGCCGTATAATCTGATACTCTTGCCGCCTGCTGCATGTTGTGGGTCACGATTACAATAGTGAATTTACCCTTCAACTCGGCGATTAACTCCTCAATTTTTGCTGTGGCTATGGGATCAAGGGCTGAGCAGGGTTCATCCATTAAAATTACCTCCGGCTCAATGGCCAGAGCCCGGGCGATGCAAAGCCTCTGCTGCTGACCACCGGACAGGGCAGTACCCGACAGGTGAAGTTTATCTGCCACCTCATCCCAGAGAGCCGCGCTCTTTAATGCCTTTTCTACCCGGTCGGCAATCTCGCTGCTTGAGTATGAATTATGCAGCTTAAGACCATAGGCGATATTATCGAACAAGGTCATGGGGAATGGGGTGGGCTTTTGAAAAATCATTCCAACTTTGTGCCGGAGGCTGAGGGCAGGAACCTTCGGATCCAGAATATTAACCCCGTCCAGCAAAATCTGGCCTTCAGTCCGAAAACCTTTGTGCAGCTCAAACATCCGGTTATATGTCCGGATATGGGTGGATTTGCCACAGCCAGAGGGGCCAATAAAGGCGGTTACTCTGTTGGCCGCAATATCTAAGGTGTTGTCGAACAGGGCCTGTTTGTCACCGTAAAAAAAATTGAGGTTACGAACCGATAGTCTAACCTCTTTCATACCAGACGGGTGTGAGTCAAAATGACCTTTACAATTATTTTCAGCTTTGGTCTTCATATTTTGAGTTTATCTCCTTCTTTTGCCGCTCAGAATTAAACGGGTGAAAATATTTACTATCAAAACCGCTGAGGTTATGAGCAGAGCCGCCCCCCAGGCCTGAGTATGCCAGTCATCATAGGGACTCATGGCATAATTAAACATGACAACGGTTAGATTGGCCATTGGCTCATTCATGCTGTGCATCCAGTAAGGACTGTTCAGGGCTGTAAACAAAAGCGGCGCTGTTTCACCGGCAACTCGCGCCACAGCCAGCATTACTCCGGTACTGATTCCCGGCCCGGCCGCCCGGAATATAACCCCGCTCATCATGCGCCAATACGGCGCTCCGAGAGCCAGTGCCGATTCCCGCATTTCCGGCCCGATCAGCTTTAACATCTCTTCCGTAGTGCGGCTGACCACCGGCAGCATAATAATGGCCAGCGAGACAGCGCCAGCCCAGCCGGAGAAATGCCCCAGGGTCTTGACCATGACAAGGTAGACAAAAACCCCGATGACGATCGAAGGGGCGGAAACCAGAATATCAGATAAAAAACGCGCCACCCTCCCCAAAATATTATCGCCAAATTCGGCCAGATAGGTACCGGCCATTATACCAAAGGGAACGGCAATAATCACCGCCGTTCCGGTCATGAGAAAGGTGCCGACAATGGCGTTGGCCAGTCCGCCGCCGCTCATTCCCGGCGGGGTGGGTAACTGGCTGAAAAAAGACCAGTTTATGGCTCCGGCCCCCTTTAAAACTACATCTGCTAAAATCCAGATCAGGACAAATAATCCCCCAAAGGCAGCCAGACAGGAAACCGTTAAGACTGAGGCGTTTATCAATTTACGGCGTCTGATAATCATACTTTTTTACTCCTTAGCCATAACTGGGCCAGGCCAAGAATAACAAATGTAATGAGAAATAGAACAAGCCCCAGTTCAACAAGGGATGACATGTATAACTGGCCGTCTGCCTCAGTAAATTCATTGGCCAGGGTGGAGGCAATGGAATTACCGGGAGCGAATAATGACCAGGAAAGATGATATGAGTTGCCGATAACAAAGGTGACGGCCATGGTTTCTCCCAGGGCTCGTCCCATACCGAGAAAAACCGCTCCAGCGATGCCTTTTCGGCCGTATGGAATCATTATATCCCTGACGACCTCCCAATTGGTGCAGCCCAGGCCGTAGGCGGATTCTTTCAGAGGCTGGGGTACCATCAGGAAAACATCCCGGATAACTGAAGAAATAAAGGGAATGATCATCAAGGTCAGCACCAGGCCGGCTGTCAGCATGCCAATCCCCATACCGGGGCCGTCAAATAGAGGAATAAAGCCGAGCCAGTTTTTTAGCCAGGGCTGGACGTAATTAGCCATGATGGGGGAGAGGACGAACAGCCCCCACATCCCATAAACAATGCTGGGGATGGCGGCCAGAAGTTCAATAGCTGTACCAAAGGGGCCGCGCAGCCATTGGGGTGCGAGCTCCGCCAGAAAGAGGGCGATACCAATACTTATCGGAATGGCGAAAAAGAGGGCGATAAGAGTGGAAATCAGGGTGCCGGCCACCGGAATCAAAGCCCCAAATTTCCGGGTTACCGGGTTCCATTCCATACTGGTCAGAAATGACAGCCCAAAGGCCTTGATGGATGGTTGCGACTGCTGCCAGAGCGTTACAATCATCGCAATAAAAATTAAGGCTATACCAGCCGCGAAAAATGCGGTGGATCCCTTAAATATTTTATCTCCCAAGGCTGTTTTGTTATGATCTTGCATAATTATTCTATATTGAACAGTTTATGTAACTTATTCAGTCACTCTCCGTCTTTGTCCATTCAGGGTCTTCGTTTCCCTAGGCCTTCTTTGAATACGATCAGGCTGCATGGTTATCTTTTTGCTTAGTTATCCCGAGAGTTTTTACGAATATATCAGTTTGACCATTATAGCTGTTTATCTACGGTAATGCGATATTGAAAATAAAAAAAAGCCGCAGAAATAATAATTATCCCAAGGCGGCAAGTCTGGTAAGTCAAGGGGCCGGGACAGCGTAAACTCCGAGAGATGGGATAATATATTTTTCTGCGGCCCGTGAGTTTAGAATATTGCCTCTCCTGCGGGGCCGTGTATATCTTTCCTCCAGGTATGTTCAACCATTTTGACGACTTTGGCCGGCATGGGCACGTAGTCCAGCGCCATAGCCGACTTCGCGCCATTTTTGTAACTCCAGGCAAAGAATTTAAGAACTTCTTTGGCCTGTGCCGGTTTAGTTTGATTTTTATACATTAAAATGAATGATGCTCCGGTAATGGGCCATGACGAGGCTCCCGGCTGATTAGTCAACACCATGTAATAACCTTTTGCGTGAGCCCAATCTGCTCCGGCCGCGGCGGATTGAAAATTTTTAGATGTGGGGGCCACAAAATTACCATCATGATTCTGCAGAAGAGCGACTGTCATTTTGTTCTGCAGGGCGTAAGCGTATTCCACATAACCGATGGAGCCCTTTACCATACGGACAAAGGCAGCCACGCCCTCATTGCCCTTTCCGCCCATGCCCACCGGCCATTGTACGGCTTTGTTGTTACCGACATCTTTTTTCCAATTAGGGCTTACCTTACTTAGATAATTGGTGAAGATCCAGGTAGTACCGGAGCCGTCGGAACGGTGTACTACAGTGATATCAGCAGCTGGTAAAGAGAGGCCCGGGTTGTTGGCGGCGATTCGTGAATCATTCCACTTGGTGATTTTGCCGAGATATATATCGGCAAGATTAGCGGCGCTTAGTTTCAGTTTACCCGAAGGCATTCCGCTTAGATGAACGACCGGCACCACGCCGCCCATAATCATGGGGAATTGCATCAGGCCGTATTTATTAAGTTCCGCCGGCTTCAGGGGAGCGTCAGAGGCCCCGAAATCAACCGTCTTGGCCTCGATCTGCCGGATGCCGCCGCCGGAGCCTATAGACTGGTAATTAAGGCGTACCCCGCTAACGCGGTTATATGTATAGGCCCATTTTGAATAAACAGGATATGGGAAGGTGGCCCCGGCTCCGTTTATTGTGACCGCGGCAGTCGCTTGGCAGGAAAAGCCAATTGCCAGCGCCATGGTCAGTAAAATTATTTTACGTCCTGTTCTTAGAAATTCCATAGTCAGTATTCTCCTTTAAGGTGGTTAAAACTATTGCCAAGGGTGCGGCGGCCTCGGTCATATTTTATTGCTAACAATTATTCAGGCACACTACTGAAAAAAGTTATCTTTATTTTAGACAGAGACAGCCACTTCAAAAACTGGCCCAATGTTACATGGCGCATGTTAGAATTTTGTTAAGAAAAAATTAATTGTAGATTAGATTTGATAGTGGCAATGAAGTTACCAAATAAGATGGCGTCGTAAAAAGTCCGATCTCCTGCGATTAGTTCGTAAAGGTACCTCACCCCCATCCCCGTGTTAGTTCTTTTTATGCACCTGCTCAGTCGTAACTTAAATTACTTGTATTTACGCAGATTCACAACAAAGTTATTTGGTCGTAAGATGTCTGTTCAGGGAAACTTATCGGCTTGGGCCGAAGTTATGATAATATTGCGGTGTTGGCCTCTTGTGGATACCGGGGATCTGAACAACTGGAAAACACTTGCTGAAGCCAACCCGGACATCAATCCGAACCGTATCTTTAAAGGTGATCAAATCAGAATTCCGACCCAGATGATGATCAGAAAAGATGCCATAACCTAAGAATTTGTCGATATCTCCCAGCCGAAAGCCATATCGCGCTCCCGGTCACTCACCCCTGGAAAGAAGTCCAAGCCGCAAAGTGAAGAGCCTGTTCTCTTTGGTTCCAAGGGCGGTTTCTCAGGGAAGTAAGGACTTCCACTACCACCACAACAACAAAGCAAAATTTGACCATCAGAAACTCGGAAGATGGTTTTTGTCTGGTAAAAAAACCTGGGCCGGATGGACATCGACCAGAAGATTTCTGGATGTTTTCGGCGCAAGATATACGCCGATGCGTATTGTAGAATTTCAAGCTACCTGCAAACCATGGCAAACCAGGGGGTTAACCCCCCTGGTGGCGATTCAAATGGCTCTTGTGGGTAAAATCCCAGAGATTGATTAACTGATGGGGGGCGAGTAGTTACAATTTTGGTAACTATTCAGCGTGGTGCATAGAAGTAACAATAACCCCAGAGCGTAACTGTTCAGCAGTGCTCCAGGTTCGTTCATTTAGGCATTCGAAGCATACTTTGGTATTCGAGAAGGCCTAAATGGGCGAAGATGGGGTGCTGCTGAATAGTTACCAATTTTGATTAAATTAATCTGTCTTCCGGCATGAAAGCACCACTTAGGCTTAAGGCGAAAACCTAAGCGGATATCACTGCTTGGAATTAATAAATTTGTTAAATTCTGTTTGGTCAAATTGTGAGTCAAAAAGGGTAAAATTGGTTTTATATTTCGCCAAGAATTTAGATAGAACGGCCTCTGTTTCCATGACTGCCAGATTTTTTAACTTTTTATAGGTATTTCCCCGGTGGATTCTGTATTTATACAGCCGGGCGTCGACAAAAACCGGTTTGGTTAAAAATGTCGCTTCAAGAATAAAATCCCAGTCGTGCACAAGGTTCAGGTCAGAAAACCTCTGGAGATGGTCGTAAATCCAGCGGGCGAATATAAAATTACCACTACTGACCGTCACATTAAAATCCAGCAGGGCGTAAATTATAT